>JAUWAK010000078.1 GCA_030602105.1 Candidatus Aerophobota bacterium
TCGGGCTCATAACCCGGAGGTCGTCGGTTCGAATCCGACCCCCGCAACCAACCTCTTGATGTGGCGGTGTAGCTCAGATGGTCAGAGCACACGGCTCATACCCGTGGCGTCCGGGGTTCGAGTCCCCGCACCGCTACCAAACTTCTTCAAGCCAACATTAAGCCTCACCTTGAACTACTCTCTGAAAGCCCTATACATCAGGAGATTTTTGAGAAGTTTAATGGGATCTGGCCTGTTCTACTCCAGACCGTGCGGCAATGACAAAGTAGGTAGAGTCAATGCTACGGGACGAGACTAGCCTTTATGCGGAAGGTGACTTCTGATTCTCACAAGCCCAGCTCAGCGGAAATTCTTTTCATAGACTCAAGAACGTTGCCAACATGATCTTTCAAGCTCACCCCCAAATCTCTTGCCCCCTTCTCAATGTTACCTCGATCCACTCCCCGGGCAAAAGCCTTATCCTTCCATTTCTTCATAACTGACTTCACAGAAACATCGTCAATGTGCTTTGAAGGACGCACCAGAGCCACGGCTACAATAAGTCCCGTTAACTCATCAACCGCATAGAGGGCCTTGTCCAAAAAAGTTTGACGGGGTACCCCGGTATGCTCACCATGCGACAAAATGGCATGGATCATTTCTTCGGGGTATCCTTTTTTGCGCAAAGTCTCAGCTCCTTTAGCCGGGTGCTCTCCCAGGGTGGGATACTTCTCATAATCAAAGTCATGAAGGAGTCCAGTGACTCCCCATTTCTCAGGATCTTCCTTAAACTTTCTAGCGTAATCCTGCATAGCTGCTTCCACAGCCAGAGAATGCTTGATAAGATTCTCGCTCTTGGCATATTGCTTTAATAATACATACGCCTCTTCCCTCGTTGGCCAGGACATTTCACCCCTCCTCCCCAGCTGCTGGCAGTGCATCATGAGGACCTTGCCAGTCCATAGTCTCTCCTCTTCTAAGCAGCCTCTTCATACCGGGTTACCCTAAATCGGTGAATTTCTAATTCCTCCTCAGGTACCCCGCCAAGCCCTGCTTTTTGCTTCGCAATCTCTAGCTGCTGCTCAATTCTATCTACCCCCTCCAGATCAGGCAACAAAAGACCCGTCCGCCATCCTTTTTTGACAACTACGCCATATTTCTTAGGGTCCAGATCGTCTTTTGATTTCACTGGCTCGGGTTTATTCAGAACGTCCACAGAAATTTCCAAATCTGCCAGCTCTCCTTCCTCTACGGGAGGAAAACGTGGGTCCTGAGTAGCAGCACTAATAGCGTTCTTTATAATCTCTTCGGCGATGCTTTTCTGAGTGGGAAGAAAGGTGCCAATGCAGCCTCTGAGTCTGCCTTTTTTGTGAAGGGAGATAAAAACTCCTGACTTTCGCTGAAACTCTTTGGGAGAGGAAGGAGAGGAAATTGTCTTTCCTTCACGAATATAGCTGTGTATGGTTTTCCTGGCTAGGTACGCAGGGAATTCCTTGTCTTCCATCTGACACCCCCTTTTTCTGGCACTAAATCGTCCACCTCTCGGAAGGCCCGTCACCCCCGGGAGTCACATCTGAGAGGATCCTGGATATGCCCACCCGTCACTCCCTTCTGGGGGAACGAGAGCCACTCATGTTACTCGTCTTGCCAGCACTAGAGCATTTCAGCTAAAGCCCTGAGTATCTTTACTCTCTCTTCAGTGGGAGGATGGGTACTGAACATCTCAAAGGGAAATCCCGTCCCAAAGGGGTTAATGATAAAGAGATGCGAGCTAGAGGGTAAAGCTCCCCCTAGGGGTCTTCTTCTCGCAGCTAGATGGAGTTTTTCCAGGGCACTCGCCAAATCCAGAGGTTTTCCGCTGAGATACGCCCCCCTCCTATCAGCTCGATACTCCTCGGTACGGGAAATGGCCATTTGTATAATAAGAGCGGCTAAAGGAGCAAGAATGAAGAGAAGGAGAAGACCTACCACTCCAATTCCTCCCCTGCCTCTATCCCCCGTTCCTGCAATCGCTATCCAACGGGCCCAATAAGCTATCATCACCACTGCGCCAGCCAAGGTAGCAGCAACAGCAGCGATGAGAGTATCTCTATTTTTAATATGGGCCATCTCGTGGCCGAGAACCCCTTCCAGCTCTCCCTCGTTCAGAGTGTGAAGAATAGCCTCTGTCACAGCAACAGAGGCATGACGAGGACTCTTCCCCACAGCAAAAGCATTAGGCACCTTAAGGGGAAGAATCCACAGCTTCGGCTTAGGAACAAGAGCGGCCCCCGACAGATTATCCACCATGCGATGAAGCCCTGGATACTGAGTGGGGGAAGCAGGTCTTGCTCTGAACATGCCAATAACAATACGGTCGCTAAACCAGAAGCTTGTCATATTCATGATAATAGCCATAAAGAAGGCAATGGAAGCCCCCACCGGGCCAGCGATGAGGTAACCCACTCCAATAAGAAGTAAGCTCAAAGTAGCAAGCAAAAGGAACATCTTGAAAACATTCATACCCTTGTCCCTAGAACATCCCCTTTCTTGAGGGAGTATCCCTTTATGAAATCATAGCTGCTAATGGAGTTTCTGTTAGGAAGCTGGACCTCTTTGATGAGGAGATCCCCATCACCTCCCCTTATCCAAAATCCCTTCTCCTTTTCTATCTTAACAACAGTGCCGGGACAAACCTTCTCCGGTTCCTCGGGATCCCTATTGAGCAGTTCCGTCCGCCATATTTTCATCTCTAGCATTTTTGCTCTCACCGTAGCGAGAGTAAAGGCACCTGGGTGAGGATTGAGTCCCCTAACCAAGTTGTGAATCTCCAAACAGGACCTTCGCCAGTCGACTTCAGCCTGATCCTTAGTTATTTTCGGAGCATAACTCGCCTTCTTCTTGTCCTGCTCCAGGAAAGTCGCACGGCCCTCCTTTATCCTCCTCACCGCTTCTTCAAGAAGGACTGCTCCAGCCACCGCCAGCTTCTTCTCCAAATCCTTGGCCGTGTCAGTCAGCTTGATGGGGACCTTCTTCTGCAATAATATCTCCCCTTCATCTACTCCGGTCTGTATCTTCTGTACCGTCAAACCGGTTTCTTTATCTCCTTTGATGATAGCCCAGGCAATAGGTGCGGGACCTCTGTAACGAGGCAGAAGAGAAGGATGAAGATTGATGGAGCATATTTTAGGAATAGCCAGCAAGGAGGGAGGCAGAATCTGACCAAAGGCCGCCACCACAACCAGATCCGGCTGGATTATCCTGACTTCATCAAGAAAGGAGGGATTTTTCACTCTTTGGGGCTGATAAACGGGAATATGATGCTTCTCCGCTAGTCTCTTCACGGGGGAGGGAAGGATTCTTCTACCTCTTCCCACCGGGCGATCGGGCTGGGTCACTACGCCCACTACCAGTTGCCTCTTTATCAAAGCTCCCAGCGAGGGGCAGGCAAATTCAGGGGTACCCATGAAAAGAATACGCAAGATTGCCCCCTAGAACAAGTCCCTACCCTTCCTTATGGAAAAAACCTTTGAGTCTTTCTTCTAAGTGGGTACCCTCCCGACACACAGTGCGATTTCTCTTCCTCGTCTTGTACGCATGCCGTGCTCGAAGCCAGGCCCCCGGACTCACCGTGCTGACTCAAAAATTGTTTCCATCACGGACAGGGTAGGGATCAGTAATTCCTTGTCCTCTGAAGCTTCAGCATTTTCCTTCTTTCTCTGCGGATGGCTCTTAGCCTTTTTCTCCTTTTTCTCTCTGTCGGCTTCTCATACTCCTGATGCCTTTTTATCTCCGAAGTCAAACCAGACTGCTGGCACTGTATCTTAAACCGATTTAGAGCTTGAGAGAAGGAACTATAATCATCTACCTTTATAGTAACCAAAAATCCTACACCTCCTCGGCTTTGTAGTTTAATACATTTTTTGCCCTAAGTCAAGCAAGTCTCGCAGCTCTCCCATCCAATGCTGTTTCGGGCTTTCCCAAAGAATCAACCAATCCCCTGGGTATACGTATGAGCTCCTGATTCCATGGGGATTATCAGCTATTTTGATGAAATCCTCACCCGGGAGGCCATTTGAATCGTCTACCTCCCAGAAGATGAAAATGCAAATGTCCTACTGACTGTCCCGCTTCCTCACCGCAGTTGCAAATCATCCTGAACCCTCTCTCTACTCTCCTCTTTTTGGCTAGTTCTTTGGCAACCAAATGAATCTTTCCTACCAAAGTCTGGTCAGTGGAAGAAAGATGGAGAAGATCAACAATATGCTTTCTGGGAACAATTAAGATGTGAACCGGAGCTTGAGGGTTCAGATCTTCAAACGCTATAACGTCACTATCCTCATGAACAATCCTAGAGTCCAGTTTCTTCTTAGCTATTTCACAAAAAATACATCCCCCCATCACTAACGTTCCTCGGTTGACTGTGCCTTCTTCTTGCTAAGATTCAATCTCCCCAACTCGTCAATATTGAGGACTTTTACCGAGATCTCGTCCCCTACTTTGACTACATCAGAAACATTCTTCACAAATTTATCGCTGAGCTCTGAAACGTGGACCAGTCCTTCCTTGCCTGGCAGAATTTCCACAAAAGCTCCAAAGTCAGTCACTCTCTTCACCTTTCCCAGATAGACTGTTCCCACCTTCGGGTCTTCAATTATCCCCTTGATCATACCAACTGCCTTCTTGGTGCTCTCGTCGTCCGCTGAAGAGACGGTTACCTTGCCCTCCATGTCATCTATGTCAACTTCTGCTCCTGTTTCCTTGATAATTCCCTTTATCACTCTTCCTCCCGGACCAATAACATCCCCAATCTTATCCTGGGGTAGGTCCAGAATAGCAATGTGAGGAGCATATCGGGAAAGTTGATCCCGAGGACTCTTAATTGTTTTCTCCATTTCTCCCAGTATGAAATTCCGTCCTTCCTTCGCCCTCTCAAGTGCCTCTTTGAGTATTTCCAGGCTTAACCCGGAAATCTTAACGTCTAACTGTAGAGCTGTAATTCCACTTCTTGTTCCAGCAACCTTAAAGTCCATGTCCCCCATCCTGTCTTCCAATCCCTGAATGTCAGTGAGAATGAAAATTCCGTCTCCCTCCTTGACAAGTCCTATTCCTACACCCGCGACCGGCTCACTTATGGGAACTCCGGCATCCATCAAACAAAGACTTCCCGCACACACAGAAGCCATGGAGGAGGAGCCATTGGACTCCAAGATATCAGAGACCAAACGGATGGTATAGGGAAAGGAATCTTCGGGGGGAAGAACAGGTAGAAGAGCCCTTTCTGCCAGGAAACCATGTCCAATCTCCCTTCTTCCCGGGCCTCTCATGAATCGAGCCTCCCCTGTAGAAAAAGGAGGGAAATTATAATGGAGCATAAATCTCTTGGATATCTCTTCTCTTTGCAGCCCATTTATTCTTTGCTCATCGGCGGAGGTTCCCAGGGTTGCCACCGTTAATGACTGGGTTCTTCCACGAGTAAAGAGTCCTGAGCCGTGCACCCTGGGTAGGATCCCCACTTCGCAATTTATAG
>JAUWAK010000070.1 GCA_030602105.1 Candidatus Aerophobota bacterium
TCCGTAGCTTGCTCTTGATGCTGTCCAGGCGAATCTCCTGCCAGGTGCCGCAATGGTCACACTTCACCATCCAAGTAAATTGGTTAGTTTTCTCAAAGAAGGAATCAATGCCGAACTTGGGGAAGGTCGGAGAGGACAGCAGCCACTTCCACTTGAACCGGCTGGCGAAGAGTCGGTCCTCGTACATCTCGAGGACATCCGGCCTGCAGCGGTCCAGCTCGTCTATGTAGAGCAAATCCGCTGGAACGGACAAGGCGGAGCGCTCCGTCCAGGAACCCTGGAAGTAGATTCTGCTCTCACCAATTTCTTTCAGCTCCGTGGAGTCCAGACCCACCAAGTACTTGTTCAGGAGTGGATTGCGGCTCACGATGGCGTCAAACCGGCCTTGGCAGAACTTGCGCACGTCCGTGGCAGAGGGAAAGATGGAAATAATGTCTATCTTATTTTTCTGGGCAAAGAAGAAGCCTTTCAAAAGTGCCATGGTGGTCACGCCGACTTGGGCACCTTTCTTGAAGACCTGGGCGGGACACCAATCGTTATAGGGCTGCCTGAGGAAGCAATGGTTAGAAAATTCTATGAGCTCTTTCTTCTCGGTGACGATATTCCTCAACCAGAGAAAGATATCGTTCGAGCGCTCCCACTCCTCGAGGTTGGAGAGCAGGGTTTCTCCAATCGAGCTCAGAACTTTTTGGGGCGAGATCGTCTTCATGGTTCTGCTGCAATTTTAATCCTCTCGTGAAAAGTGGAAAGTCTTTACTTTTCGGGGATCCAAAAAAAAGGAGGCAGAGAAGCCATAAAACTGCTTCTCTGCCTCAAAAACAAGGAAATCCTGACCAACCTCTAGTTAATTCTTCTCAGCCCGACTTCCGGTTGAAATTTCCTATGAGAAGGTAATGACGTTGCCTAACAAGTTAGGTACGAACTACCACTTATTTAAAAATTCCCTGATGGCGTCTTCCGGAGATAAGTTAAGGTAAAGTTCGGTGGTTATCAAGCTGTCATGGCCTAAAAGGGTCTGGAGAGCTCTAGTGGAGATCCCCTTCTTAACGCAGTTTACCGCAAAGGTATGTCGTAAAACATCAGGAGAGACAGGCTTTGAGATTGCAGCTTTACCAGCTACTCTCTTGACTATCCTTCCAACTGTCCTTTTGGTCATCCCTGTATCATTGTTTTCGACAAAGTGGTATTCAATTAGTCTTCTTACTCTCTCTGTCATGGGGATGATCCTTCTTTTTGTCTTTTCGCCACGGGGACCACCCTTGCCGTAGATAACCAGCCTTCTTTCCTGCCATTGGATGTTATCTATCTTAAGGTCGGCAAATTCTGAGAGTCTTAAGCCTGTATCCAAAAGGATCCAGACGACAAACTTTTCCCGGAAACTATCACAGGCATTGGTTAGCCTGTTTACCTCGTCATTGTTTAACGGTTGTCTTTTGTATTGGTAAGGCATAGTTTTACTTCAGAAAGCAGGTGAGAAAATTTTACGTAGCCCGCCCCCCCCGTAGCCTATCCAAAAGGCTCACCAATAAGACCTCTCACCCAAAAAATTTGGGTGCCAGCTTATTTTTTTATCGGAACATAAATCCGGCTGCCTTCCGCTCAAGAATCACCAGGTTGATGGTAAAAGAATGGTATGAAGCTCACCTTTCGGTCTCTACAACAACAACCGTGTCGATGGGATCTAGGACCTTGAGAGGCAGCTGAATAATTGTATGTCCGTCCTTGCTCATCAAGGAACTTATACGAGTGAAACTAGACTTCCGGTCATGTGATATTACTTTCGACCTCCGGAGGACCGGATGAAGTTGCAGAGTAGTCGACGGGCTACTCCCGAATGTAAGGCACTGTTGGGGATGCTCAATGCATCGCAAAAGCCAGCAATACTGCTAATTACAATCTTTCCCTTGCCGTGCGAGATCACCGCCACTGCTGCTCCGATGGTGTGGTCATGGTCCCGAGAGTAGGCAACTACATATTCCACGTTCCTTCCCTCCAGAAACATTCCGTCCGCACCACAGATATCAACATCCCTGAAAAACTCACCCAAACCGCGCACATCGGTCTGGTACTCCCAGTTAAAAGCGCTATTGACAGGTAAAGATTCAAAGAGTCGATGCTCTTTGACAAGATACCAGCTTCCCATCCAGGAGGCACGAGCAGACCCTACCATCCCTCTAAATCCCATCACCTTTTCCTTTGCTAAAGTACTGGCCCAACCTTCAGCTATTTGCCGGTCATTGGCTACAAGAATTAGGGTTGTGCCATCCTGTGCAACACGGTTAAGAAGTTCCTTTTCTACTTCAACAGCTCCCGGACTTCTGTCTCCCACTAGGATATAATCCAATGGTTTGAGTTTGGACGAATAAATCGGCAGACTCAGGCTCTTTTTTTCGCTTAAGAATTCGCTAATGCAATTGCCTGACTCCAGAATAGCACCGTTTTCTGGCAGTTGAAGTGAGGACCAATCAATAACAAAGATTCTCTCCCTGCCCTCTACTTTTTCTTTACCCCCTGACCTCAAGCAGGCTTTCAAGCTATAATAACCCGGCAAGCTGTAGCAACTCGTAACAATACCTTCTTTGAGGAGTTCTCCGTAAGTATCACCACCTTCCACTTTTACTTTCCAACCCGTTTCATACAGAACTTTTCCGTCGGGACCAACTGCTTGGAACTCTAAGCGACAGGGACCACTCAGGCCAACTTCATTTACAATATAGACATCACTGACTAAGGATCCGCCTTTTTCTAAGACAAGATTACGTGATTTGATAGCCAGATGTAGAGGACGGGTATAATACTTTATCAGTTCTGGATCTCCCTTAAAATTACGGAAGACATCCACCAGTCCGCAGTGATTCTCAATAGGGGTACTCTCCCATCCACTGATAGCCATTCCATCATTTTCGTTGCAGATGCGAATGTTCTCTATGATCCTTCCCCAGAAGTAATAAGACTTATTGCCAATACTGGTGGTTAGATTCTCAACTGTGGGGAAGGCCTCTCTGAACTTTTTCTCATCTAGGAACTTGTCATAGGCTGCGTGCCAGTCCATATGGTCAAGCCTATTGTAGCCTCCAACCGTTGGATTTTCCTCATAGAACTTATGAATAGCGCCGAGATTATCCGGAGTGCCAACTCCCAACACTTCCCCCCAGAATACTATTTCACGTCTATTATCACTGCGATGGGAGAAATCACGGGGACCTTTGTAAAGGTCATCCCGATAGATACCAGGTCCGCCCACAGTGTGCTGATCATACCAACCGCACCAGCCTGTACCATCGTCATGATAGTAGGTATCATCGTAAGGAAGGTAAAAAGACATTCCCTGACCGAACTCAGGTCCGAGCTTTTCAGGAGGAGTCCCTGACCAGGCAGACTTAAGGAGAAGCACTCTCGTGGGGTCCAATTTGTGAACAAAATCCATAATGTCCCTGGCGTAAGGATGATCCGGAGGAACTCTTACTTGCTCATTTTGAATACAATAAATGATCAATGAAGGGTGATTACGGTCTCTCAAGACCATTCGGCGAATTTTTTCCTTTTCGTACCTACGGGCAAATTCGCTCTCACTCCAGGAAAAAAGTCCGCCGGCTCCGGGTTCCTCATACCGCAAAAGGCCCATTTCATCATGCTTTCGGAGAACCTGCGACCTGCCAATGTTGCGGTGAAAGTTCAGCATATTCAGCCCTAAATCTTTGGCTGCCCTTACCTCTTTTTCTGCAAGCTCCTCAGTCGGAAATAAACCATTAAGAGGCCAAAATCCCCAGCTAATAGCTGACCTCAAAACAATTCGCCTGCCATTTAAGTAAAGTTTTGCATGCCTCCCAAGACCGTGCACTTCAAGCCAACGGAATCCGAAATCCTGCTCTCTTGTCTCCACAATCTCTCCCCTTCTCACATTTAATTCAACCCGTGCAGTGTAGAGATTTGGATTTTCTAAATCCCACATTTTAGCGTCAGCTATGCTAGCCGGATAAGAAAACGCTGCTTTCCCGGGTCTAAAATTTATCCCACTGGCAGTGTGCCTCCATTCAACATTTTCAGGGCGATTCTTAGGGAAAATAGAAATAGTCAAGTTTCCTTTAAGGGTTTCTTTCAAGGTATTCGGAATAGTAATTTGAAGGGTAATATCTCTAATCCGGGGCTTATTTTTGATAAACATGTCCTCTATCCAGACGGGATCAGTAGCTACTAACCTGATTCCAGCATCTAATCCACCAAAACCGTGGCTCCACGGGAGCTCATAATTGCCCCAGAAGAAAGATGGCACCCGGATCTCCGGTAAACTAAAGTCCGACCAATCCAATCGCCCTCCCGGATTGGTTATGCGAACCGCAAGGGAGTTTTCCCTGCCATATTGGACTGCATCGGTTATATCTACCTCAAAGGGAGTCTCAGCAATGATGTCGTATCCTACCAGTTGCTCATTCAAGTAAACTTCTGCCCGCAGCCTGGCCCCAGGAAATCTTATCCGCAAATTCTTACCTTCCCACTCTTTGGGGATGAATACCCTACGCCACCACCAGGAAATTCCTTGATACACCCCATTTTTCACTTCCGGATCATTATCGGCAAAGAAATACTCAGCCTGATGATAACTGCGGTGAGAATATTTCCCCCAGAAGTGCTCCTCCACGGTACTGGGAAGGCTCACCTCTTTGACATCCTCTTTAATCCCCTCTTTACTATACATCCTTTCCCAACCAATAGTAGGAGCATTGAGTGGGAGAGATTCCAATTCGAATTCTCCCGGAAGGTGCAAATCATCATCCTTCCAGGATGCCTTTCTGTCACACCATAGATTCCAGGGCTCACCGCATAGATCAATGATACCTCTACGGTGCCTCATCTTATTAACTTTGGCTTCCATTAGATTTACCTCCTTCGAAAATACGCTAATGTCAAAAATCAACATGACTTATTCTTTTGTGGAAGCTTCCAAAAAAAGAGAATAATCCTTCAACGCTTTTTCTTGGAAACCTTCTTTATCCCAGGCTGGATTGATCTTTTTATTTTTCACCTCCTTCTTGGACGGAAGACAGCCCTACACCTGCGATGTTTATCCAGTACCTTCTTCCTCCTGCAGCTCCTCACCTTTGGACGTAAAGGAAGCACTTCACAAATACACCCTCTACGTCAAGGTCCGGTGGAATCTCACGCTTGCACTTGTCCATCACGTGGGGGCACCTTCCGGCGAACTTGCACCCCGCTCGCAGGTATTCCTCCCGTTCCAACTCTACGATCTCTGTCTTTCTCTGCCACCGCTGTTTAGGGTCGGCTTCGGGGATGGATTCCCGGAGGAGCTCCGTGTAGGGGTGTCTCGGCCTCATGAGGATCTCCTCCGCCTTCCCCATCTCCACGACGTTTCCTCTGAACATGATGGCAATCCGGTCACACACGTAATAGGCGGTGGCGAGATCGTGGGTGATGTAGATCACACCCATCCCTTGCTCCTCTTTGAGTTTTCGGAACAGATTCACAACGGACATCCGGAGGGAGGCGTCTACCATAGACACAGGCTCATCAGCGATCAGAAGGGAAGGGTTGGTGAGGAGGGCCCGCGCGATGGAGATTCGTTGCAGCTGTCCTCCGGAGAACTCGCTGGGATATCGCCCCGCGACCTCCGGATAAGACAGGCCCACCGTCCTAAGGGCTTCATCGATCCGTTCCTCTGCCTTCTTCCGCCCCTGGGTCAGGCCGAAATTGTGTAGGGTCTCGAAGAAGTAGCGGTCCACCTGCCTTAAGGAGTTGAAAGTC
>JAUWAK010000064.1 GCA_030602105.1 Candidatus Aerophobota bacterium
ACGGTTAGAGTAACCGTATTTCCATCCTTGTAGGAAGAGGCATCTGGAGTGATGCTGACAAAAGAGGGAGCGGAAAAGTACTTCAGCTCAACGCACGCGATGGCCCAGCTGTCGTCAGCGCCAGCGCCTCCGTTGAAACTAGCGTTAAAAGTGTATGTTCCGGCGGCGGACGCCGCCAGTCGGCCACCCCATAACCCATCGTCATCATCGGCATCGGATCCGGTGTTAGTGTCCCATTCCGTCGCGATGCTCCCACCAGGACTGAAAGGAGAGGTACTGGGGCTTCGAGCCGACACCGCACCAACGATGAGGGAGTCGTCATTGAGAGTAGTGATGCTGGTGGTGGCTTGGGTCCCAGAACTGGCATTGGAGCCGCCGGTACCTCCAATGGGATCGTTCTGGTCCACGTCCGTCAGGCTTACGGCCACGATAGCGTCGGGGTTTACGTAGCTCCCAAAAGTCACTACCACATCGTCCGTCCCCACCGATGGCCCGGCGAGGTACCAGAGTTCTACGCGCTGCTCGTCCGGTCCCCCTCCATCCTGGACTTTCGCCAGGGTGAGGGAAGTTCCTCCGTAGGTAATGGTGCTTACCCACTCATTAGCCCGAATCATCACCGCAACCAGGAGAAGCCGGTTGTCACCCGCCGGAACCGTGTGTGATACGGTTGCACTCTGCCGAAGAGCTGTGGAGGTATCCACGGTTTCGCCTAGATAAGATGGGGCACTGGCCGCCGCAGAAGTGAGTAGCGGCCCCGACACCCCCAGAGCAAGAGCCAGCGTGGCAACAGCGAGAGAGATCCGAGATACCCTACCCACAATCCTTGGCGTCTTATGCATACTTATTGCTTCTTCCCTTGGATACGTGTAGTCTTATGCCGTAGAATGCCCACATCGCCGGTAGTTCTCAAGTAGAGAAGACAAAACCCCCCTTGTGCGCGATGCACACCCTAGCACCAACCAGCTCGTACCACTAAAGTAATCGCCTTTGGGGTCAGACAGCGTCCTTCTCGAACGGCAGCGGCCATGTCAGGGGCCCAGTCTATGGGTGGCTCGTTGCCAGAAGCAACGATTATCTCTCTGGGGTGTAAGACACTACCACGGAGACGACCTCAGCCTCATCGAGAAAAAAGAAAGAAAACCGAGCCGCAGGCCTTTTCACGCTCCAATTCTAGTGTATGAGACTTGCCCTGTCAACAGGCCCTATGCCAGTTTCCCAAAGGCTTGGGCTCGGACTGGCCAAAATGCACAGGTTTCATGGAGTCTTCGAATGGCCTAAAAGCGAAGTTCTACACGCAGGGAAGCCCCTAGGGAGAAGTAGTCTTCTCCCACTCTTACTCTATCCTGAAAATAGCCAGTTTCAACCCCGAGTCCTAGCTTCACAGCCTGGCTCAGTGTGTATTCCGTATCAGCATTGAGCTTCCATTTTGTATTATTTTCACCCACAAGACCTGAGGCAAGATATTTCTTCCTCTCATCAAGGCTAAGAGAAGTTGAGACATGAGCTTTCTTTTCAGGATCTATCCATCTTCCAAGAAGGGGGATTTTCTTAGCCCAGAGAGGAAAAGCATAATGGTCTAATTTCAGTTGATAGTGGGAGACGGCATCCTTTGTTTTTCTAGGTTGGATAAAATAGTGCTCTTCATTCTCTGTGAATCTATAGGTCAAGGTCAAACCGAGATCCTGGGGCCTCTTTAGGCGAATTCTCCAGACTAGGGAAGGTTCCCGCGTCGTCTTCGAGGATATATCTTGCTTGGTGGTCACCTTCTCCGCGTAGCTAACCATTACAAGGGAAGAGGCAGATATCCTCTGGGTAAAGCGGGCCAATGGAAAAGAAGCTTGGTTCAGGTCCAGAGTGGCCTTGAGAACGGGCCACCTTTTCACCCTGATGAAATAGGGGACAGCCCGATATATCCTTTCTTCCTCTATGTAGCCATACTCAGAGCTCAGCTCAAGGAAAGACAAGGGACGCCAGGATTCCTTAAGGCTGAAATGTTTCCTATCCAGACCCCTTTTTATCTCGCCGTCCAGGATCTGGGGGTCCTTAAGGCCGATCTTGGAACAATAGTCCAAAGAGGCAGTGGTATTCTCGTACCAGGTCTCCTTTTTTTGCTCATATCGGGGATAAAAATTCAAGGTCTCTAGAATCTCTAGCCCGGGAAAAAACGAACCTATCCTGAGGGGCATGCTCAGGGAGATCTCTGAATAGGTGGAAATATCCCTTCTCTCGGGACTCAGTCCTCTAAAGTTAGACTCCTTATAGCCTCCACGAAAGCTCATCCTGGGAGAAAGATGAAAAAAGGTGGCACTGGAGTCGAGGAGAAGTTCTTTGCCTCGAGATTTAGGGCTAGGTCCCTCACCTTCCCTTCTTTCCTTGGCTCTAGTTTCACTGTAGGTAGAGTTCAAGTTGAAGTTTTCCAGAGGCTTAAAGGGGAGACTTATCTTCCATTTTTCTATGTCCTCTTTAACAAGTCTTAAGTCCAGTGTTTGGACCTCCCCCACCTGATAGCTACCTCGAATAGAAGTGGGGAGAAGGGAATGGCGGAACGGAAGACGGTAGCTGAGGGAGGCATCATAAATGTCCCAGCTTTTTTTCTTCCCTTGAGTCAGATAATCGGCCACCTCGTTTTTTCGGGAAAGAGTCACCTCAGGCCACGATGGAAAGAGGACGCGAAGCTGATAGCTCTCACTCTCCCGGATAACCCTGCCTTCTTCCCAGCTGGGAACATCAGTTTCCCCATCCGAAATAGTCTCGCTCTCCTCTCGATTCCATCGGTAGCTTAAGGGCAGATGATCAAAGAGGGTAAGGGTAGCTCCCATCTCACCTTGTTTTGAAGACCGATCAAGAGAGTTAGCACCTAGCGCTTGAAAGGCGGCGTCCATTTCCTTATACTGTCCATCCACAGAGAAAGATTCTCCCAAATTCGCTGTCAGGCCCACTCTCCTGGAAAGGCCCTCCCTCATCTTCACTTCGGAGAGAAAAATATCGTTAAGATACATCCGACCCTGCACCGACGTCTGGGAGGGATTCCGAAAACCAGCTCGCAGCTGTTTGACCTCGCGCAGGGAAGGAATTCCTACACGAGAGAGTTCATCAAAGCTTACCCTTATGTGATGCCACTTCGTCTGGTCCCAATCAGCCAAACGGGAAATCTCATAGTAGTTTTCTCCCTCCTTCACGTCAGAGCCAAAGCGAAGATAGAAGATAGCCTCTCCATCTCCCTCCTCCCGGTACACCCAGAAATTCAAGCTTCCATAGGAAGAGTAATCCTGGGGTCGAATAAAGGTCTGCTGAACCCACCCTTCTTCACCGGAAGTGAGGTTATACTCAAGAGAAAAAGCTCCCTCCTTTCTCCATTTCTCTTCGTAAGTTTCTGCCTCTCCGTACATCTCCTCGTAATAGGCACGAAAATTAGAATCGGAGAAGGGATCATACTCAGGATCATCATGAGTATTGATGGGCAAAGCTAGCAAGTTCTCTTCTTCCCAACGATCTCCGAAAAAATCGAGACCCGCAAACTTCAGTGTTCCTTCTACTCCGGAGCCCTCTATCCACAGCCGCAAATGCTTCACCACCCGTTCAACAGTTTCCCAATCGGCTGAAGTATTGAGAGGCAGACTAACCCTCCTCCAATCCGTCCAGTCAGCTTCTATGGCAAAGTTGTAGGTAGATATGTTCTCCTCGGTATCTAAGACAAAATTGCCGTCAAGATCTTCGCTGTCTAATCTTCCATTGCCTTCCCCGACCAGCTTTCCCCTGATCCAGATCCCTATATCTTCACCAGGATTAAGCTTTCCATCTCCATTGACATCCTCTGTCTTGAGAGGAGGACCATCCCCATCTACATCCTCGCTCACCACACCCACATCCAGATGCACGATCAGATTCTTTCCATCCCCCTTGAGCCAGAGTTCCAGAAAGTGCATCTGAGTGTAATCTTTCCCTTGAGAAGAGATAGAGTAGACCACGCTATCCCAGGACTGAGAAGTATCAAGGCTATAGTCCAGAACCAGCACTTCTCTCTCATTCCTGCTCCATTCTATGTTGATCTCCTCCCCCGGGATATCCTCGCTAGATATGAGAATTTCTCCTCGAGGCCCCATAGCCTCTGGGGGAGGACTGCTGTACTGCCACATCTCCTCATCTCTAGCCAGCTCATCAGTAGTTTTGGTGAGCTCAAAATTCTCAATCATAGCCTTTCCGAAGATGTTGGGATTAAGGCGGCTGCCGGCTACCTCACCCGAGAGGGAAATCTCGTAAGGACTAGATGCATCCACTTCACCTCGCCTCCAAGGAAAACTGAAATTGAGATCAACACCGCCAGCCTTAAGGGAAGAAGGAGCACTTCCCAGCTGAGGAACTTTCCTGGTGCGAGGAGAGGCGTGCGAAACAAACGTAGAGCCCAAGGATACTCCTTCCTGGAACAAATACTCCCCCCGAACCCCTAAGATGGGAGCCGCTCTTCCCATAAAGGGCATCCATTCATACTCCACTTTGATCGCCGTGTCAGGAGTAATTCTACCTGGATCAATAAAACTGAGGAATCCGGAAGAGTAATCCAGAAGATAATCCACATCTCTGGTCAGGAGCTGGCCATCCATGTAAACCTTCTCGCTGCCAGGAATTATGTCAGGAGACAGGAAAAAAGCATCTATTCCATGGTGGTACTCGCTGTAAATAGTATACCGGTGAAGAGAAAGAGGTGGATAGGCTTCGGGAAAAGGATCTTCCGGATCAACCTCTGAAGGCTTGAGAATTCTCAAAATACCTTCGTCGTAGTCGACTTCTACCTCGTATTCCGGGTAATCTTCACTGAAAGATAAGTCAAAGAGAACCTGGCCACTTAAATTGAGAATGCGCAGAATGAAATCGTCATCCTGAATTCTCCTCGAGCCAAGGTAGTAGCGGTTCTTAAGGTAATAACTATCATAAAGAGAATCCTGTTTCTTCTTTATCATCCGATAGCCTTCTGCAGGATGGCGATGAGAGGATGTGTCCCGGTAAGAGACAGCAATGATAAAGTTGTCCTCAATACCTCGCTTGAAGTTTATTACCCCCAGAGCATAATCCAGGAGATAGTCTTCTACAGGATACTGATAATCAAACCAGCCGCTGTATGAGTCACCGTTCTCTCCTTGAACAGTCATCTCGACGGATGCCTGGTTGTTGGTGCCATCCTGGTCATCAATAAACACCTCTGCGCTGGCTGTGTCCAGTGGCAGGTCCGAAGGGTCAAAATATATCCGGTAGTACCGCATTTTGAGATAGGAGGTGTCGTAGATGTGCCTGGTCTCAAAAGTTGATCGGCCGGTGAAGGTTCTCGTTTCTGAGACACCCTTGGTTAGGCTGCCAATCCCGGTGAGATGAAGCCTTCCAAGCTTTGCCGTAGCTTTTACCCCGAAGAGTTCCTTATCATAAGGGAAAATGGATGTTTCTGGAAAGCCCAGCCGCACATCTCCCAACTCAACTTCCTGCAGCACCTCCTCTTCCTTTCCTTTGTAAGTCAAATGAATGCTCTGCTGCTCACTGCGAGGCCGAGTGTCATCGTATTCTACCTCGACCAAGGATCTATCTCCTACCATCCCCGTCACTCTAACTTGAAGCTTCTGGTCGATGTCGGTACTGGAAGTGGACTTTTCCGGATGGGACTTTGCCCACTCCTCATCTAGATAACGAAACAGGGTGTGCTTTATCCCGATGACTTTCCTGCCGGAAATTTTCAGGACCGGCTCTTCAGAGGAATTTGTCCCGGAAGCTTGCTCCTGGGAATAGGACGGTGGTGCGGCAAAGAAGCTCAGATGAACCTCCTTTTCCGCAGTAGCATTTTGGGGAAAAGAATAGGTTCGTTTCTCGTCCCCAGGGAGGGGAATCGAGAGATGTGGATAAGGAGGGTGAAGATTCGCCTTAACCAGACTCCAAAGACGAGTTTCGTTACCCTTTCCTGGTGCCTCACTAGCTCCTGCTACTAGAAAAGATACAACAAGAAGGGCGGCTAGAAGTCTGGATGGCATCTCCCTCCCCTTCTATAAACTACCGAAACTATAAGAGTTTAGCAAGGGAAAGGAGCCAATGGGGGGCAACATAGGGCTAAGCAGGGACCGAGGGCTAGTCCTGCCTTACCTTGATCGAGCGGATATGGGCTTCAAGCGGGCCTTCGGCTTTGGCAAGATTTACGATGTGCTGGCTCATAGAGGATAAAGCCTGAGGCGATAGGAACTGGTAAGTAACTCTTTTGAAGAAACTGTCTACTGA
>JAUWAK010000152.1 GCA_030602105.1 Candidatus Aerophobota bacterium
CTAGAGGTAAACAAAGAGCGAAATGAACTTACCATCAGGGATGCTTCCTATTATCTTGACAAAATAGCACCTATTGTAGCAGATGAAGACAGGCCAGAAAAACAACAGATAAGGGAAGAAAGCTTCCCCATAAAGTATGCCCGAATAGAAGATCTTGCTCTTCTTTTGAAGGAGAATCTTTCCCCTGAAGGGAGGATCCTAGAGCTAGATGACGAGAGGGGCCTTATCAGCATAAAAGATACCTCCTACCATCTTTTTAAGCTAGGAAGACTTATTGAGCAGCAGGATAGCCTTATTTCTAAAAAGACTAAAAAGAAAAGATATCGGGTGAGATTCGCTTCTCTTAAGTTAGCCGAGGAAAAAGCAAAGGAATTACTCTCTGACAAAGGAAGAATTGTCGAGACTCCGGAGCCTCGGGACTATGTGGAGCTAGTAGTGAGCGACGTGGAAAAGAATCTAGAAAGAATAGGAGAAGAGATAAGAAAGATCGACAAGCTGGAAATTTGGGAAAGGAAAAGGGAATACACTCTGGAGTGTTACTATACCCCCGAAGAGGTTCAACATCGCCTGGAGAATGTACTAACCAAGACTAGGGACTTCGAGGGGAAAATCATTCGTCTTCCGAAAGCCCGATACACAGCGACGCAGGCCCAAGAGGAGGAAGAATTTATTCTCATTCCCCAGGAAGAAGGGCCTATTGAAAGAGAGACTGTTAGTGAGAGAGTCCTTGAAAGGCAACTCAGCAGATTTGAGGGTGACGAACTGCTATCTCGAGAAAAGGCCGAGACGGAAGGGAATGTCATCGAGGTTAGGGATCTTGAGCGAAATATTGCCAATATTGAGAAACTCATCGAGGAGATGAACGGGAAAGATGCTCGGGAGGAGCCGATCACCAGGACTTTCTACATTAAGGAAGGCTCTTTAGAGCGGATGGCCGTGGCCATGGCTAATATCCTGGGAATCAACCCGGATGATATTGAGGGTCTTGAGCCCGAGGGAGAATGGATGGAAATGAGGGTTTCCAGTCTCGAAATTGATCTGGGCACAATGGGGCCAGAGTGAGAAAGCAGGGGAATAAAATTGCTGACTAGACTCAGATTCCGAAGGATAGCCGTCAGAAGGTTGGGATCACGGAAACCCGCAACACTGGAGAGAACAATGAGCAAAATAAAGGGAACGTCTGCAGTAGCGATATTCACCATCTCAGTTTTACTTGTTGGTGTTGAAGCCTGGGGACAGCCCTCAATGTCGATAGATACGGCTACTGGCAGAATAATGATAAGGGCTGAAAGACAACAGATCCAGGAGGTGGAAGAGGCCATATCCGAGTTTCCCCTCGAGACCAGGCAAATTCAAATCAAAGCCAGATTTCTGAAACTTAGTGAGAATGCAATGCGAGAGTTCGGAATCCACCTGGAGCGCTTAACTGGGGTTCTGGCTTCGGGAGGAACTCCTGGAGAGGGTACAGGTATAGTACTCGGTGAGGGCGCATTCCAATATACGTTTTATAGGCTGAAGGTGGGGGAGGAGAAGCTGGAGGCTATTGTTGATGCCCTCATTATCACCGGGGAAGCCGAGCTCTTATCGGAACCGCAGGTGAGTACCCTGAGCGGTCAGGTAGCTGGGATATATGCTGTGGGAAAAGTCCCTTATAAGGTTAGCGAGGCGGTGACCACGGAAACGACGACAATACCCGAGAAATGGGAATATGCCACAGTAGGTATTGTGCTTCAGGTACTACCTGAGATTGTGGGAAAGGATCTTGTTCAAACATCGATCGTCTTGGTGGCAGCCGATTACGAGATTAAGCCCGAATTTGGGCCGACCCATCCAGTTTTCTATAGCGACATCTCACCTACCAATATTACGGTGAGGAGTGGAGAACCCATTGTCATTGGCGGACTGATGAGGGAGGAAAAGACGGAGACGGTTGCCGGCCTTCCTATCCTCTCCCAGCTTCCCATCATAGGCAATCTTTTCAAGACTCGTGTCGAGACAAAATCCAAAAGTAACATAGTGGTCACAGTTGAGCCTCACATCATCACTCCTCGAGAAATCAGGGGAAGGACAAAGAAAGTATTTGTTTTCAAATATGCCCTGGCCGAGGAGATGGCTGACCGGGTAAGAGAGATTCTCTCTAATGAGGGAATGGTGGAGATGAATCCCAGGGAGGCTCCTCCAAATTCCATTTTGGTCAGGGATAATGAGGATAAGACGGAAGATATCCAGACTCTTCTGGGTGAGATCGGCACCTTCGAGCAGCAAAGACGAGAGGGAACCTTTGAGCTTTCCTATTCTACTCCTGAGCAAATAAAGAAAGCCATCTCAACTCGTCTTTCCAGCAAAGGTTCTGTTAGGATAGATGAAGAGGCCAGGAGCGTAACCATAGAAGATGGGGCCTATCAGGTGGCCAGAATGAGAGAAATCATCGCTTCCATTGAGGAGCATAACCAACTTCCCCAGACAAAGGCCTTTTATCTGATGGAGCTTGATACGGATGAGATTCTGCCTCGCCTGGAAAGATATCTTTCACCTCAAGGGTCTATCCGAGTGGAAGAGGGAAGGTTAGTAGTGGTGGATAACAATTACGTTATTCAGCGAATAGCTGAAGAGATCGCCCGGTGGCAGGAAAAAGCCTAGACAATTGCATATACAGGAATACAAGGTAAGAGAATGAAGAAACTGAGAATTGGCCTACCCAAGGGTAGCCTGGAGAAGATGAGC
>JAUWAK010000144.1 GCA_030602105.1 Candidatus Aerophobota bacterium
CCCTTTTGTAGTTCTATTTCTATTTAAATGGGGTGCTGCGGGAAAGATTATCTCTTTGGTAATCTTTCTCCTCGCCTCTCTTTCTGACCTTCTCGACGGATGGCTTGCTCGCAGGACCAATACCGTAACTTCTATGGGCAAGATTATGGATCCCGTAGCAGACAAAATCCTCATTTTTGGAATCTTTATCTGTTTCGTCCAGCTTAATCTTATCCCTTTCTGGATGGTCATCATCATCATGGCAAGAGATTTCTTGGTTATGGCCTTGAGGGTCAAATTGGCGGCTGAAAAGTTGATTCTTGCGGCCATTCCGGTCGCTAAAATAAAAACCGCTTTTGAATATCTGGTCGTTTTTTTTATACTCTCAAGTTTAGCGGGTAAAGAATTAGGTGTTCAATTTTGGCGTGCCGAGATGGTAAGCATCAGCCTCATGGCAGGGGCTGTGGCTCTGGCCCTTGTTTCGGGTCTTCAATACTGGTTTGACCACAGGAGGCACCTCGCTTGAGAAAAGCACATGTTCTTGTAGCCACAGGCCTCGGAATCGGAAACCTTCCCTGGGCGCCGGGTACCCTGGCTACTCTGGTTGCCGTCATTCTCTACCTCGTTTTTAGGAAAATTCTTCCTGAACCTCTCTCCTACGGGATAATGCTTGTGCTGTTTAGCGGGATGGCTATATGGATCTCTGGCACAGTGGAGAAATACCTGGGCAAAAAAGATAGCTCAGCCATTGTCATTGATGAGATGGCAGGATTTTTGCTCGCTATGTTTCTGGTTCCTTTTTCGGTCAGGATGCTGATACTGGGGTTTATTCTTTTCAGAGCCTTTGATATTCTCAAACCCTTCAGGATGGACAGGATTGAGAACCTGCCTGGAGGATGGGGAGTGGTTGGTGACGATCTGGCGGCGGGCATCCTGACCAACATTCTTTTGCATGTGTCCCTCTCCATGTTCGGCTGGTAGGAAAATCCAGCCCCGCCTGCATTTACCTTCTTTTGCTTGACAGGAACTGCTTTTTCTATAGAATACTGTGATTTTTGTTGTTTTTTCCAGGGCCGAGGATAGACTGAGCCCTGGGAATTTCAGAGGCTCTTCTTGATTGGGAAAAAGATCACTTATACAAAATAGGATGTGCTGGAGAAACAGATGAAGCAAATTATGGAGATTCGCTGGCATGGAAGGGGAGGGCAGGGAGCCAAAACCGCGGCTCTCGCTCTGGCCGAATCAGCCCTGCGAGAGGGAAAGTATATTCAGGGATTTCCTGAGTATGGGCCGGAGAGGATGGGAGCCCCTATTCAGGCCTTTACCCGGATCAGTGACAGACCCATCCTCATCCACTCTCATGTCGCCAACCCTGATGTAGTAGTAGTTCTGGATACGACGCTCCTGGAAATGGTAGATGTGACCGTGGGTATGTCTGCCGAGGGGACCCTTCTAGCGAATAGCCCCAATTCTCCTGGGGAGATTCGAGAGCAGTTGAATTTGAGCGCCGGTAAAGTTTTCACTGTTGATGCAACTTCTATCTCCCTGGCGACCCTGGGCCGGAACATCCCCAATACTCCCATGCTGGGTGCTCTGATAAAGGCAACGGGCATTTTGAATATTGACTCTGTGATTACTGACGTCAGGGAGAAGTTCGAAAAAAAGTTTAGCCAAAAGATAGTGGACGGTAACATAGAGGCTATCAAAAGAGCTTATGAGGAGGTAAGGTCAGCATGAAGGAGAAGGGTTGGAAGGATATCCCCATCGGAGGTCTTATCCTGGAAGCCGGAAGCGCTGAAAAATATAAAACAGGAAGCTGGAGAACTTTCAGACCACTATGGGATGAGGAAATTTGCATTCAGTGTCTTCGCTGCTGGATCTATTGTCCCGACAATTCCATTACGGTGGCAGAGGAAAAGATGGTAGGCATTGACTACGACTACTGCAAGGGCTGTGGAATCTGTTCGGCAGAGTGCCCCGTCGAGGCGATAAAAATGGTGGGGGAGGCTGAGTGTCTGGCCAAGCAAAAGAGAGAGGAAAAATAGAGATGAAGAAGATTGTTGCATTGACCGGTGATGAGGTTGCCGCGGAAGCTATGAGACAAATAAATCCAGATGTGGTGGCTGCCTATCCGATTACTCCCCAGACAGAAGTAGTGCAGAAGTTTTCTGAGTTTGTGGCGGATGGCGAAGTCTCCACCGAAATGGTGAGGGTGGAAAGTGAGCACTCTGCCATGAGTGCCTGTGTGGGGGCGACTGCCGCAGGAGCCCGAGCCATGACTGCCACTTCGGCCAACGGATTAGCCCTGATGTGGGAGATATGCTACATTGCTGCCTCCTGCCGATTGCCTATTGTCATGACGGTGGTTAACAGAGCCTTAAGTGCGCCTATAAATATTCACTGTGACCATTCGGATTCCATGGGGACCCGTGATTCTGGATGGATTCAGCTGTACAGCGAGAATTGTCAGGAAGTTTATGACAATCTCATTCAGGCAGTGAGAATTGCTGAAGACAAAGAGACTCTTCTGCCGGTGATGGTTACCCTGGATGGCTTTATCATCTCTCATGCTATGGAAAGACTGGAGCTGTTGGAGGATAGGAAGGTCACTGATTTTATCGGAACATACGAGAATCCTCATTCTCTTCTTGATGTGGAAAACCCGGTAACTTATGGTCCTCTCGACCTTTTCGATTACTACTTTGAACACAAGAGACAGGAGGTTGAGGCCATGGAGAAGGCAATGGGAGCCATCCGGAAGGTAGGAAAAGAGTTTGGTGAGCTTGCCGGTCGATCTTATGACCTAATCGAGGGATATCAGCTGGGTGATGCGGACTTTGTCACCGTAGCACTTGGTTCCACTGCCGGCACA
>JAUWAK010000120.1 GCA_030602105.1 Candidatus Aerophobota bacterium
GGAATAGGAGTGGAGTCTTTGCTTCATAGACTCAGGAGGCTCGGTTTTGCAAGTCTCAATAAAGGAGTTGATTATTACGGTCTTGGTCTTACTCTGGGAGGTGGAGAAGTCACGCTGCTCGAGCTGGCACGAGCTTATTCAACTTTGGCAAGATCAGGGGTATTTAAGCAGGAAAAGATAGCTCTCCAGATACTAGATACCCAGGGAAGACAAAAATCTCTTCCCAAAGGCTCTTCTCGTCGCGTTTTCTCTCCTGAGGTTTCTTATATTATCACCGACATTCTCCAGGATCCAGATGCCCGGATCCCTGCTTTCGGAGAAGGATCTGTTTTGAGTCTACCTTTCCCCTGTGCCGTAAAAACTGGAACGTCCGGAAATTTCAGAGATAACTGGGCAGTAGGTTATACCCCCCACTACACCGTAGGGGTATGGGTGGGCAACTTTGACGGAAAGCCCATGCGAGATGTCTCCGGAATTTCTGGAGCAGGTCCACTCTTTAGGGATATTATGCTTCTTTTGGAAAAAAGAGAAAGAAGGAGTAATCTTAGTTACACTATTCCCGAAGGACTCACCGAAATCTATATTTGCCCTAAGTCCGGAATGTTAGTCGGCTCTTTTTGCCCCGGGAAGATCAAAGAGATCTTCATGAAAGGAACTGAGCCTCAAGAAGTCTGCAATTTTCACCTTCCGAGGCTTCGGGCAAACTCAGAATGAAATACTCAGCCTATCTGAGGATTTCTTGCCGGCTGGAGTGGTTATGAACAATAAGAAGATTACCTTGGACGACCTGAGAAAAAGAATTGAGGAATACAAGAACCATGTGGTCAATATTGATTCCATCAATGAAAACATTCGAATGATGCTTACTCTACGAGATGAAATAGAAGATTGTCTTTCCTACCTGGAAAAAAAGGGAACTCCTCTGGCGGCAGAGAAGGTGCGACTGGAAAGTTTTGATATCATCATAAGAAATAGAATGAAAATGGCGTATCGAAAACTAGCTGCCTCCTTCGACCTCCTATCCTATCGAGGGAAAAGAGCAATTCCGCGGTCTCGCTGGTGGTGGTACTTGGATGAGCTCCTCAAAGAAAAAAGATCTCAGATGGGGAAAAAATGGCTCATCAGAGCAGGAGTAACGGCTGTGGGTCTTTTAGCTGCTTACGTTATTCTGACCAGGGTTGTCCCTCAACCAGAACCATGGCTCGTCCATCAGATGGAAGCAGACAAACTCTATGAGGAAGGTAAATTGGACGAAGCTATCGGGATCTACGAAAAGGCTCGGGTTCTGGAGCCTAGCAATAGCACCATTCCTCTGATGTTGGGGATTATTCATGAGGATAAAGGACTCCTTCGCGCAGCAAATGGTTACTTTGAACGTGCTAAGCTCTTGTCTTCTCAAGAAAAGGATTTCTATGATTTGCGAGCAATGATTTATTTCCAGAAGGGTAAGCTGGACAAGGCTATTGTTGATGTCGACAAAGCCCTCGAAATAGGCCCCGATAGCGCCTTTTCCCATTTTCTTCTGGGGAACATTTATGAGGCCCAGAATAAAATTCCCGAGGCTATGGCTGAATATGAGATAGTCTCCCGCCTGGATGAAAAGCCAGAGCTCACCGTGCAGGCTCGCTTCAAAATGGGAATGATGATGCTAGGACCTCCCTCTGGCCCTGGCCAGCAAAAGCAGCAGTCTTTTGACTAATCTTTCCCTTATCCATAACTCCTTCGAGAAAAGCATGGGCTCTGCACCCTATTTTAACTGACCTGTGTCCACATTCGATTTGCAGTTGATACACGAACACGAAGGGCGAAATATGCCACCAAGCAGATACCGCTGGGTTATCCTGGTTCTTGCGTACCTCTGTATGCTGAGCTTTGCCTTCCCACTGCAGTCCCTACCACCCGTTCTTACCCTAATCATCAGGGAGTTGAGATTAACCCACACTGAGGCTGGTCTCTTAATGAGTCTTTTTGCATTGCCAAGTATATTCTTTGCCATTTTGGCTGGCAGCGTCTCGGACCGTTGGGGGCCCTTTAAGACCGGTGTAGTTTCACTGGTTCTGGTAACTGTGGGAATGTTAATCTTTGCTGTTAGCACAAGTTTTCTTTGGCTAGGTTTCGGAAGAGTTGTTGCCGGAGTTGGAGCAGCAACTATTGCCATAGTGGCTCCACAGATAATCTCGCAGTGGTTCAGAGAACACGGTCCAGGAACGGCAATGGGAATCTTTAATACTGCAATGCCGGTTGGTACAATCATATGCTTTGCCAGTTTCGGCAGGTTGGCTCAGCTTTTGGGTTGGCGAATACCAATGGTTATTACGGCGATGATAAGCACATTAGCTCTGGTATCCTTTCTCCTCCTCTACAGGCCTTCGCCAAATCCATCGAAAAGAGTGGTGCCTGAGAAGGAAGAAAAGGCAGGGCGCCCCTTGGTGATCCTACTAAAGATTGGGCTTCCAATTTGGCTCATTGGGTTTTGTTGGATGTGGTTCAATGCAGCAGTCATTTCCTTTTCCAGTTTCGCACCTGACTTTTTCGTATCAAAGGGATACAGTCTCGCCTTTGCTGGTTTTCTTGCCAGTCTTCTCATGTGGGGATCACTGGTCCTCAGCCCGGTAGTTGGTCGCCTGGTAGATAAGGTTGGCAACAATGACCTTTTCATCGCAGTGGGGGGGATAGTGCTGGCTTCAGCAATTTATCTTGTTACCAGGTCAACCAATTTCTTCTTTCCCATGATCCTTATGGCAATAGCAGTGGCACTTGTTCCAGCCCCGGTCTTCTCCTCCCCATCAAGAATCTTAGAGCCCAAGAACCTGGGTTTGGGCTTTGGCATCCTCGCCATGGCAAGTGGCACAGGAATGTTTTTCGGCCCTTATATAGCAGGCTTTGTGAGACACAAGACAGGCTCATACGAAATGAGCTTCATCTTTCTCTCCATCCTCGCTCTTTTGACAACAGTGACAGCCCTTATCCTGAGAGTCAAGATGAAAAGAGACTAGACTTGTTCCTTCCTACTTTCTCATCTTCGGAATTCCTCTTTAAGCCAGCACCTTAGGAAAAATCGTACAAAATCTTGGGGAACTTCCAGAAGAAACTGACGGTTGACAAGAACCTGCTAGCCATTAAGATGGGCAATGAAACTGGGTTCTCGCCAGGAAAAAAGGCGAAATGCGGCGAGTTCTATCGAAAAAGAGAAGCTTTCTTCCAAAGAAGTCAAACAATGAGATTTTCTTGTGAGAGTTACTAGAGAAAAATGAACCGTATCCAAGAGATAGGGCGAAGATAAAAGTGGTAGAGGCAGACTGCGCTGCCTGCAGAGCAAAGGAACAAGGGAGGACCGGATGAAAAAAAGACGTTTGGTTATTCTATCGGGAGTGCCGGCGGTCACAGGAGGCACCAGTGATGGATCTGCAGTGGGTCAACATGAGCCCGATCCCGAGTATTTTGGGATCAGAGCTAAAGGCAAAATAGCCATAGAAGCAAAACCAGAGCCTTTAGAGATCGATCTTTCCAGGACAGCG
>JAUWAK010000057.1 GCA_030602105.1 Candidatus Aerophobota bacterium
CAGGCAGGGATGTATCTGCAGGAAAGCGTGGGAAATGACCTTCAGAGGCTTAGGGGGGAAATTGAAAAGCTAGTTCTGTTTTCTCATCCCAAAGCCTCAATAGAGAAGGAGGATGTGGAGAACCTGGTAGGAGAAGGGAGAGAACCTGGCATCTTTGATTTGACCAGAGCCATCCGGGAAAGGAAGGTGCCTCGAGCTCTCTTGAGTCTATCCCAGCTCTTGGATACAGGGGAGAGGCCCACTCGAATCCATGCTCTGGTTGCCCGGGAAATTAAGATCCTGCTGAGATTGAAGGAAAAGGGAGGTAGGATCGCTCCGGACGAGGCCTGTTCTATCATATTTCCCGGCAAAGGACATTATACCCGCTTTTATTGGGATATTGCCCGCTCATACATTCAGGCCTCTGAGGGGTTCACTCAAGAAGAGTTGATTAATGGGTATCACCAATTGGTGGAGGCAGAACTGTCAATAAAGACTGGCAGAGAAGATGAAAGAAGAGCTCTGGAAAAGATGATCCTGAGTCTTCTGGTTAGATGAGCGATACAAAAAAGGACTGGGGCGATTTAGCTCACTCGTAACTTTGCCGCTTCTATGGTATTCTTCAGGAGAATAGCGGTGGTAACTGGACCTACTCCTCCCGGCACCGGGGTGATGTAGGACGCTCTTTCTTTGGCTGCTTCAAATTCTATGTCTCCCACAATCTTCCCCTCCACACGGTTGATCCCCACATCGATGACTATGGCTCCCTTCCTTATCCACTCTCCTTTAATGAGATGTGCCTTTCCCACAGCTGCGATGAGAATTTCCGCTCTCTTGACATAGTCTGGAAGAGTGCCTCTTTCTCCGGTAGCAATATGGCACACGCTGGTGGTGACAAACTTATCCAGAAGAAGGAGGGCCACGGGCTTACCTACAATATCACTGTGGCCAACCATGACTGCTTCCCTGCCGTAGAGATTTACACCGGTAGACTTTATGAGCTTCATCACCGCCATAGCCGTACAGGGGCCCAGAATGGGTCTACCAAAAACTACCATGCCCATATTGGCCGCAGAAACTCCCTCTACGTCCTTCTCCCTATGAATAGCGGCCTGGAGGGATCGAGCATCTAAAGCTTGCGGTAGAGGCATCTGGAGAATTATTCCACTGACACCCCTGTCCCCATTTAGTTTTCCAATGAATTCAGTCATTTCCGTTTGAGAAACGGAACTGTCAAACTGGTGGAGCTTATATCCAATGCCTACGGCTTCGCACGATTTTCGCTGGGAGCGGATATAGACTGCGGATCCGGGATCTTCTCCTACCTGGATAGCACTCAGAGAAGAGACAGTCCCCTTTTTCTTCAGGATTTCAATCTCTTCCTTTATTTCTTCTCTTATTTTGCCAGCAATTGTCTTTCCATCTATGATTTGAGCAGACATCCAAACCTCCTATCTAACTGATGAGTTGCCTGAGAGATCTCATTCTCGCATCACCGGACAATCTCCAAATCCAAAGCTGCCTCTACCTGAGGCCCACACGTTTCTCCGCTGCATTCTCTTGCAGTTCAGAAAAGAGAGGCCCTGTCCTTCCGCTGACCCCATCATCAGAACAACCCTACAGTCTTGCCTTTCTCGTCAATGTCCACATCCACAGCCGCTGGCCGGGAAGGAAGCCCTGGCATGGTGGGAAATACACCACAAAGAGGATAGAGGAAACCAGCCCCTACCGAAGCACGAACATCACGAACGGGCAATGTGAAGTCCTTGGGCACTCCTTTTAGAGTAGGATCATGGGAAAGAGAAAGATGGGTCTTAGCCATGTTGATAGACAGCTTATCGAACCCCAGTTTGGTGTAAAGTCTAATTCGCTCTGCCGCCAGGGAGTCGTAATGAACGTCCTTGGCTCCATAGATTTTGGTGGCGATGGCCTCGATTTTGTCCTTGATGGGAATATCATCGGGATAGAGAAAGTGGAAATTGTTGGGTTTTTCAGAGGCTTTCACTACTGCCTCGGCCAATTTGGTACCTCCTTCTGCCCCTTTGGCCCATACCTCTACTGGTACGGCCTCTTCAGCTCCTGCCTCGCGAGCTTTCTTTTGCACCAGCTCGACCTCAGCATCTGTGTCGGAGGTGAAGCGGTTGACAGCGACCACAGCCGGAACGCCGAAGGTCTTCACGATATCGATAGCCTTGGCCAAATTTTCGCATCCCTTCTCCAGCGCTGGCATATTCTCCGACTCAGCAAGCTTCTTTATGCTGTCATATTTTTGTCCCGGTTTGAGGATAAAAGCACCTCCATGCATCTTCAGAGCTCTAATGGAGGCTACAATTACTGCCACATCGAGCTTCAGTCCGCTCTGCCGACAGGTCACATCAACGATCTTCTCAAAGCCACAATCGGCACCAAACCCACTTTCAGTAACCACGTAGTCAGCCAGCTTCAGGGCTACCATGTCAGCTAGAGCAGAGTTATTTCCATGAGCCACGTTAGCGAAAGGACCAGCATGACAAATAGCAGGAGTATTCTCTGTAGTTTGTACCAGATTTGGTTTGATGGCATCTTTCATGAGAACTGTCATTGCCCCGGCCATTTTGAGATCCTCAGCCGTTACAGGTTTGCCTTCGTGGGTATAACCAACCACTGCCCTACCCAATCTTTCTCTTAGATCTTGTAGGCTTGTGGTCAGGGCCAGGATAGCCATGGTTTCGGTGGCCACGGTGATGTCATAGCCGGTTTCCCTGGGATAGCCATGAGCTGGGCCGCCCAGTCCTACGATGATGTTTCTGAGGGACCTGGCACTTACATCGACACAGTAGCGCCAGGTAATTTTGTGTGGATCCAGATTGTAAGGGTTACCATGCAGAAGGGTTTCATCAATACGGGCCGCCAGCAAATTATGAGCTGTATCTACGGCATGAATATCGCCGGTGAAATGAAGGTTGATGTTTTCCATGGGTAGAAACTGGGAATAGCCTCCACCACATGCTCCCCCTTTGATCCCGAAGGTAGGGCCTTTTGAGGGTTCACGCGTAGCGTTACACACTCTCTTCCCTATCTTAGCCAGAGCCTGTCCTAATCCGCAGGCGACCACTGTCTTTCCTTCCCCCAGAGGGGTAGGAGTAATGGCGGTGACCGTAATGAATTTGCCGTTTGGCTTGTCCTTCAGTCTTTCCAGTACCTGAAGAGAAATCTTGGCTACATATTTTCCATAAAACTCAATATCATCCTCCTCCAACCCCAAATCTTTGGCTATCTCTACGATAGGTTTCAGTTTCGCTGCCTGAGCAATCTCGAGATCCGGTAGCATAGAATCCTCCTTCTTATTTTCTTGGTCCTGTAATGAAGCTCATTGCTTCCGCTCTGGTAGCGGCGTTTTCCCTGAATAATCCCCGGACAACAGAGGTAATGGTTGTCGTTCCTGGCTTTCTTACCCCCCGTATAGACATACAGAGGTGCTCGGCCTCTATGATAACCATAACTCCCCTTGGTTTCAGAGTATGGTTGACCGCATCCGCGATCTGGGTAGTCAAACGTTCCTGCACCTGCAGTCTTTGACTAAGGACGCTGATAACTCGGGCTAACTTGCTCAGTCCGGTGACTCTGCCACCCTTGGGAATGTAGGCAATATGCGCCTTTCCCGTAAAAGGTAAAAGGTGATGTTCACAAAAGGAATAAAGGGGGATATCTCGCAGCAGGATTATCTCATCGTGCTTTTGCGCTGTTAGAATGCTCAGTATTTGGTGAGGATCTTTTCCTGTTCCTGAAAGTACATCCTCACACATTTTTGCGACTCGGCCCGGAGTTCCCTTAATGCCTTCTCTCTCAGGATCCTCCCCAATGCCTTCCAGGAACAACCTAACTGCTTGTTTGATCTTTTCGGTGTCCATGACGCTCCGAGTCTGTGAATTTTTTCTCAAGAGCATGAGATTATAACGGTGCCCATGTCTCCTGTCAAATAACCATCAAACCAATGTTGGCAGCTCTGCCCAAAGCCAAAACCAGAAAGCTGGGATGCTTCTAAGTAGTGGTTAGTTGGCACTCTCTGAGTCTCAGCCACATATCTTCGAGGGTCAGCACGGTGCTCAGTCTGTATCCCAGATGCCGTTTGGTTGTCTCCACCGTCTCGATAGCTTTGCTTAAGCCTGAGGAGGAATATCTCTCACTTTGCTCTTTGAGTCTATCCATTCGATCATGATTTATGATCCACTTATCCCCTCCCTGCTTCAGGATCAAAAGGTCCCTGAACCAGGAGAGAATCACGTCCAAAGTCCTCTCAAGCTGGTCTGAGGAGAGATCTTTCCAGTTCTGGGCTAGCTGGAGAATCTGCTCCAGACTAAGATTTCCCTCCAGGCTTGCCAAGACTTTTTCTCTAAGATTCAGGACATCCTCATTTTCCAGGAGAAAAATAGCTTCTCCAGCCCTTCCTCGGGCCAATTTCTCGATAAGGCGAGCCTTGGGAGAATCAAGAGGCACATGCCCTTTGAGAATCTCTCTTATCTCGGATGAGGAAAGCGGGGAAAAGGGGATGGTTTCACAACGGGAAAGGACCGTGGGAAGTAATTTCTCCTTGGTCTGTGAGATCAGGATGATTACCACCCGGGGGGGCGGCTCTTCCAATACCTTGAGGAGGGAATTAGCCGCCTCCTGGGTAAACTTGTCTGCATCTCTTATTATCCATACCTTCTTCTTTCCTTCATAGAGGCTATAGGCAGATTCCCTTTTTAGGGTGCGAATTTGCTCAATCTTGATGGGACCCTCTTTTGCCTCTATGATCCTGAGATCAGGGTGGCATAATCGGTCAATTTTTTGGCACGAAGAGCACCTATCACAACTATCTATCCTGCCTTCTTTGCAATTGAGTATTTTGGCAAAATTGAGGGCGGTCAAGTTCTTTCCCACTCCGTCAGGACCGATGAAAAGATAGGCCCCTGAGATAGATCCGGTAGCTACTTCATTCTGCAGTATCCGGGTGGCTCTTCTTTGCCCCTTTATCTCTTCAAACGACATCTTCATTTCCTTCTATTGATACTCTTTTTGGGCGAGCTTTCACTGGGTGGTTCTTGTTTTGTTGACGAGATGCTAGATAGGGAGATAGTGCTTCTCTAATGGTAAGGTGAACTTTTTGAGGGGTCCCCTCTCCTGGAACTACCTTTATTCTTTCAGGATGAGATTTGGCCAGCTCAAGATATCCCTGATGCACCCTTTGGTGAAAGCTCATTTGCTCCTTCTCCATCCTATCCTTCTTTTCTCCCCTTCGCGTGGCCAGAGAAGGGGTTATGTCCAAGAGGAATGTTATGTCGGGAAGGATGCCCTGGGTAACAATCCTGTTCAACTCTTCGATCCAGTCTATCTCTAAACCTCTTCCGTATCCCTGATAGGCAATGCTGGCATCGGCAAAACGATCGGAAATGACGATCTTTCTGTGCTCCAGAGCCGGCTTGATAATCTTCTGCACATGCTCAGCTCTATCCGCTAGGTAAAGGAAGAGCTCACTAGTCTCGCTCATTTTGGCGTGAGATGGACCGAGGAGGATTTCCTTGATTCTCATTCCCAGTCTTGTCCCGCCTGGCTCAAAGGTCTTCACCACATCGTAGCCCCTCTTTTTAAGATACTGGGCAAGTAGGGAGCTTTGAGTAGTTTTGCCGCCCTTATCAATTCCTTCAAAGCTGATAAACAATGCTCCTCCCTTCTTGAAACGTTTACGTTTAGTGCACTTTAGAGTCCCTTTATCTTGCCCAGAATATCAGTGTGAGAGTCGGATGTCAATCAGAGGTTTATTCCTTAGAAAGTGCACAGACCACTGTGGCCAGACGGACATAAAGGGGAGTTTTTTTCAAAGAACATCTTGCAGGAAGGGCAGCCTCCGAGATTTACTTGACAGACAAAAATATTTTGTTATAATAAATTGGATTGGTGAGAATATTGTCTGATAATAAATTTTAGTATTTCCAATACTTGAGGGAGCACGGGAGGGGTATGATGAGGAAGGAGATCAAAGAATGTGTTGATGAGCTAATGATCCTCCTACCAGAGCTGGCAAAGGCTTTCCGGACGGACGAACCTCAGGAAATTCTCCACATGGATATAAGCTTTCCTGAGATATGTGTTCTTGGGCAGCTCTCTTCCAGCCAGGAGCCCACCATGTCGGAGTTAGGCAAAAGCATTTCTATGGATCTAAGCACTCTCACCCGTACGGTGGATAAATTGGTTGAAAAAGAGTTCGTGGTTCGAAAGTCTGACCCAGAGGATAGGCGAATGGTAAGGGTGGCCATAACGGCTGGGGGGCGAAAGATAATGGGCAGGTTCGAGGAGCAAAGAAGGAAAAAGATAGAATCCATGCTGAGAGAGATGACTTCCGAGGAGAGAAGTAATCTCTTAAGTATATTTAAGACCCTTCACGCCAGAATTCATGGAAAGGCAGGATAAGGATCACCTCATGAGGAAGCATCCCCAAGCAGCGGGGGAAAGCAGAAGGGTGAGAGCTCACAAAAAAAATGAGGAGCTAAAAGGAATGGGCAATTGCAAGGCAGCAAGGTGTGCTAGAGTCCTTCTTTCATCCATCTTGTGCTTGATTTTCTTTTCTGCCCTGGGTAGAGCAGATGTTCTTACTTTGGAGGAGGCTGTAAGAGTAGCCCTGGCCAATAACAGGCAGATACTCATAGCCAAGGAAAAGATCGAAGAGGCAAGACAGAGGATAGAGGAGGCCAGGGCGGGGTACCTACCGACCATAAACATAAGTGGTACCTATACTCGCTTGAGTGAAGCCCCTTCTATGAGTGTGCCTGATTATGGGAGTATAGAGATGGGGAAAGCGGATAATTACATGTCCACGCTGTCTCTTACCCAGATGCTTTACAGCAGCGGTATCTTAAAGTATGGCAACCAGGGAGCGAGCCTATATTATCAGAAATCAGAGGAAGATCTAAAGAATGCCCAAAACAGCATTACTTATCAGGTCAAGAAGGCTTTTTATGCAGTTCTCTTGGCTGAAAGAAATTTGGAGGTGACTGAGGCGGCTCTGGACCAGTCCGAGAGGCATCTCGCCGTGGTAGAAGATCTCTTCGAAGCGGGAGTGGTCTCCAAATTCGATCTTTTGAGAACTCGAGTAGAGGTCGCGAATCTTAAGCCGGATTTAATCCAGG
>JAUWAK010000119.1 GCA_030602105.1 Candidatus Aerophobota bacterium
GGCACAGCTTTAGTAGAAGGAGATACTGACACCGATGAGATCAACGAAGAACTCAACACAAAACTTCCGGAAAAAACAGCTGCCTTTGAGTCCATAGGGGGATTCATAGTGAACAAGCTGGGAAGAATCCCTCAAAATGGAGAGACTATTGAGTTCGATAATTTGAAACTTTCGGTGGTACAAGCCGATGAGAGACGGATAAAGAAGGTAAAGATAGAAAAGAGTAATAAGAAGAGGAAAGAGGAGGCATGATGAGGGCTCTCAGGACTTATTTTATCACGGGCCTGGTTACACTTATACCTCTCTTCCTAACCGTCATTATTCTCGCCTATATCTACCAGAGATTGGATGCCTTACTGACACGCCTCGTTCCCTTAATTGTTCGGACCCTAATACCTCCCTTTCTCATGGAGAGAGCTGGGGGACTCATAGCGGTGGGGGTTAAAATAGCAAGTCTTCTCATCATCATAGGCGCTATTACCCTATTCGGTTTTTTTACCAGCCGGGTGGTGGGAAGAAAGATTCTGGACTTTATCGAGAGAAGATTATTTTTTCATATCCCGCTTATCTCCACTATTTATCGGACTATTAAGGAAATCAACGATGTCCTATTCAGTGGGAGAAAGTATATTTTCAAAGGAGTAGTGATGGTTGAGTACCCCCGCCCCGGGGTTTACTCTATCGGCTTTGTCACCGCTGAGACTCCTATGACGCAGGAGGGAGGAGATTCTTCGGAGAAAATGCTCAGCGTTTTTATCCCCACCACTCCCAATCCTACCTCCGGATACCTGGCCTTGATTCCAGAGAAGAATACCACACCCCTGCCTATTCGAGTGGAGAAAGCCTTCAAACTGATTATCTCAGGTGGTGCTCTGGCCCCCCAATACAAAGAAGAGCTCGAAGAAGGCCGCAGAAGTCTCGAAGCTCATGGAAAATCCCTGAACGCCAGACTAGACTCCAGGCATGATTGAGATAAGAGCTTCCAGCTTCGGAAGAAAGAATAGAACAAGAAGGCTATTCAAGGACCTTATTCAAACCTGGAAAACTAGCAACTTCAGTGATATTCTCTATATCACCCCCACATCCAAAAAGCTAAGATTTTCCCTAAGAGAATTTGAAAGACTTGCCCTTCAAAGGTTCCCCGCCATTATCCCACCTCACTTTTTTACTCTGAATACCCTTGCCTCCTCCTATCATCTTGCCGGCACACCCATCACTGACATCGCAAAGCATATCATCATAGAAAAGCTCATGAGAAAGACGCCTGGCACTTTTCGAGCCGTCTCCACCGGTCTTGTCAACCAGGTCTCAAAACTCATAAAAGAGATAAAAACCTATAGCCCTGCGAGAAGTCCTGCCCAGCTTAAGCTCGATGCTAAGACTATCAGAAATTCCTCCGTGCGGGAAAAAGTACTCAAGCTCCTGAATCTTTATTCCCGATATTCCAGATTGCTCAAAAGAATGAGCCTCGTAGATCCAGAGGATATTATGAAGGACAGCATCGCTGCCTTAAGAAAATCAAAGGGGCAGCGAAGGAACTTACTTGTTCTGGATGGATTCTATGACGTGACATCTCTCCAGGAGATGCTAATAGGAGAGCTTATAAGAAGAGCCAGGAAGACACTCGCCCTAACCTTCGATGGCGAGGAGAAGATCTACAGAATTCCCAAAGCTTTTGAGGAAAAACTAAAAGGTATGGGAGAACATAAATTCATCAAAGAGCCCTCGGAAGAGGACCTGCCCCAAATAGAAAGCTCTGCTTACAAAACGAGGGAGGAAGAGGTGGAAGGCATTGCAAAAAAGATAAAGGACGTGAAATGTGCCCATCCGGAAATCCCCCTCAATAGGATCTTTGTTACCTTTCCTGCCATAGAAAATTATAGCTCCTTTGTCCCCAGGATATTTGAAAAATACGGCATCCAGTTCAGCCTCTCTCCCGGCTACACCCTTCAATCGGCTCCACCCATAAATGCGATCATTGGCTTGCTTGAGACAATTCAAAGAGAATATCCCAGGGACAAGTTCCTGGGAACTCTGCGCTCGCCATATTTTAGACTGGTAAGCGAAAAAGACTTTGCTTACCTTTGTCATATCTCTCTCGAAGAGGGTATTGTAAAAGGCGAGGTGAGCTGGAAAGATGGCCTCGAAAGGTATATTGACTCACTAGTAGGAAAAAGGAGCTCCTATAAAGAGGGCCCTAGAGTATCAAGGAGGGATATCGAGCTAATCACCTCGAAGATCCAGAAAATCTTCAGGAGATTTAGCCGTCTCAGGGAAAAACATTCTCTGGTCCAATTTGCAAAGCTCCTAACGCAGCTTATTGATTGGATAGAAATAAAGGAAAGGATTAAGGAAGAGGAAGGTGAACTCAGGGAGAGGGATGAGAAGGCTCTTCAAAGCTTTCTTTCCACTCTTGACGAGATCTCGGTAGCCCAGAGGGCGGGGCCTCAGAAACTGGAGAAAACTTCGCTTCAAGAATTCATAAAGATTCTCAAGATGAGCGCAGCAAGTACTGAGTATATTCGCAAGGGTAAGGAGTTTGAAGGGGTCCAGATACTTGGATACCTGGAGACAAGGGGTCTGGAGCCGGACCTGCTCTTCTTCGGGGGACTTACTGATGAGGATCTACCCGGAGCGCATTACCAGGATATACTCCTCCCTGACAGTATAAGGCAGGCCTGGTGCCTACCCACACCTGAAGACATTGTGGAGCGCCAGAGGCTTCATTATCACAGATTAATAAAATCGGCGAAGAGAAGAGTATTCCTGAGTTATCCACTTACGGTAGATGACGCGCTAGTGGCTCCCACCCCGTTCATGGACGAGAGATTCAAGGTGCAGAAACCGACAGTATTCCAGAGAAACGTAATCTACGGTGAGCAGGACCGAGAGAGGCTTAAGAAACTAACTCCTCCCTTAAGAGGATCGATTAGCTTTGCCCACTTTCCATCTTATGAGAAGACGATATCAATCTATGTTACTGACCTGGAGAAATTTGCAAGATGCCCATTTCAGTATTATGTGGAAAGGGTGTTGGGCATAGAGCCTGCAGGGGAGCCAACAGAATATGTGAGTGGCGTAGACTATGGGCGTATCGTACACGATATTATGAGGCTCCTTTACGAGAGAGTAAAAACATCTCACGCTGACTTCCACGAGTCCTTCGAGTATGCGGTGGCAGGGGTCTTAGGGAGCCTTCGGATCGAGGAATTCTGGCAAGATGTCATAAGAGACCGTCTTAACTTGATAAGGGATGACCTTATCGCCTCTGATGAAGAGCTAAAAAGAGGCGGATTTCACCCAGCATATACGGAACTCTCACAAAGGATATCATTCAAGACTGATGGTGAGAGAATCACGTTAAAGGGCAGGCTCGATCGGGTGGATATCTCGAAGAGGGCGTTTGTCGTCATTGATTACAAGACAGGTAAAGCTCCCACAAAAGGTGATCTTCAAAGGGGCCTACATCTTCAGATTCCCATCTATGCCTGGATGTTGAAGAAACACTTAAAGATACCTCCCTCAGCTGGTCTCATATACAATCTTGA
>JAUWAK010000142.1 GCA_030602105.1 Candidatus Aerophobota bacterium
TATCCCTCGAGGAATCGAGGATGAGAGGGTACTCGCAGTTTTTGGTGAGGTCACTCGAGAAGTATTTGTTCCCGCGGAACTCAAGGAGGATGCCTACGGGGATTTTCCCCTGTCAATAGGAGAAGGCCAGACTATTTCTCAGCCCTATATGGTGGCTCTCATGACTCAGTGTCTGGAATTGAAAGGGGATGAGAAGGTTTTGGAGATCGGTACAGGATGTGGATATCAAACTAGTATCCTCGCGGAATTATCCAAAGAGATTTACAGCATAGAGAGGATAAAGACTCTGGCCAAGAGGGCCGAGAAGACTTTAGAGAAACTTAACTACACCAACGTCAGGATCCTGGTTGGTGACGGAACCCTGGGTTGGGAGGAGTTTTCCCCCTACGATCGAATTTTAGTGACAGCCGCTACTCAAGAGGTTCCTTCTCCTTTGATGGATCAGTTAGAAGAAAAAGGTATTATGGTAATCCCGGTTGGCGGCATCTATTCTCAGGAGCTAAAGGTGATAAAGAAGCAGAGGGGACGAGCCAAGACGAAGACGGCGGAGAGGTGTATCTTCGTCCCTCTTATAGGGAGATATGGTTGGGATGAGAGTGTGAGGAATGAATGACTGGCTCCTCTCTCCCGAAGCCATGACCTTCCTTATCAGTATGCTGCCCATATCGGAGCTGCGGGGGGCTCTGCCCTATGGCCTTTCCCAGGGGCTTTCCCCCTGGGAAGCGTATTCTGTATCAGTAGCGGGCAATATAGTACCGGTTCTCCCTCTTCTTTTGGGCCTCAGAAAGATATCCGCTCTTGCTCGAAGATGGAACTGGGGAGAGAAGCTCATGAATTGGACCATAGGTAGAGCCGAGAGAAGACAGGATCTGGTGAAGAAATACGGATTCGGAGGGCTCATTCTCCTGGTGGCCATTCCTCTTCCCATCACCGGTGCCTGGACAGGTACCTTGGTTAGTTTCCTCTTATCCCTGGAAGCTAAATATGCGTTTCCTGCTATCTGCATAGGAGTGAGCGTCGCAGGTATTGTTGTCCTTTTGGCAAGTTTGGGAGTGATAGGCTTGGTGGGATCTTGAGATCTAGGAAATAAACTTTCGGGATGTAGCGCAGCCTGGTTTAGCGCGCCTGCCTCGGGTGCAGGAGGTCGGGGGTTCAAATCCCCCCATCCCGACCATAATGTAGTTTCCATTTTTCTCTTCCTCGGCGCAAGCGGACCTGATTGTGGCCACAAAGTGTATAGTTGGTAGTATCAACCCAGGCGCTGGATGGAAAATGAGGGAGCGAGCATGCCCAAGGGAGTGAGTCAGAAGGGAAAAATGTGCAGGGCAGCTATTCTGACGAGTGTATTCATGGCTGCCTTTTTGCTAGTTTTCTTTCCCCAATCCTCGCCGGCCCGCGATTATATTGTAAGAAAAGGGGATCACCTCGTGGGACTGGGGAAAAGGTTCGACGTCCCCTGGCAAGAAATCAAGAGGATCAATAGCCTTTCTGGCAGCACCATCTACCCTGGACAGAAGCTCATTATTCCTGAGTTGGCTCTTCAAGACTATGTGGTGAGGAGGGGAGATTCTCTCGCAGGGTTGGGAAAAAAGTTCAACGTTTCCTGGCAAGAGATAAAAAGGATCAACGGCCTTTCTGGTACCACCATCTACCCTGGAAACAAACTCATCATTCCCCTTAAAGGGGTTTGGCACGTGGTCAAGAGGCACGAGTGGCTATTGCTTATTGCCAGGACTTATGGGAAGGCATATGGCGTAACCAAAGAAGAAATCATTAAGGCTAACAGGTTAGGCGATCCTGACAACCTTGCGCTAGGTCAAAGACTTTTCATTCCCCGGGCCCAAAGGGTACTGGACATAAAAATACCGCCTAAAGTCTTGACCGCGGACACTGCCCCGTCATCTCGTCCTGCTCCCGTAGAAAGGTCCAGGGTAGAAAAGAAGGATGTTCTCTTCGAATGGCCATTGAAAGGCGAGGTTATTGTGTACTTTGGGGAAGAGGGAAGTCGAGGGATCGATATTGCCGGTTCTGAAGGAGAAACAGTGGTAGCCGCTGCTGACGGAGAAGTTGCTTATGCTGCTCATCTCATGACTTCTGGCAGGAATTATGGGCATACGGTGTTTATTAATCATCAAGAAGAAGGCCTGGTGACATGCTATTATTACAATGCTCTCAGTCTGGTGGACCAGGGGCAGAAAGTCAAGAAAGGTGATCCCATCGCCAAAATAGGGGTGATGGAAGACTCAGGCAGGTTTGGGCTTCATTTTGAGGTTCGCAAAATGAGTAAGCCGGTCAATCCCTTGGACTACCTTCCTTAAGGCCGATCAAGTTATTTCCAAGCATCGGGATTTTTCGAAGGGAAGGAGTCTCCTTGAATATCTTCATCTTAAGTAGTAAGGCAAAAATTTTTGGGCGGAAAGGACTGCTCCAGGTGATTCAGAAGGAAGTTGATATCACTAATAAGGTTGGACTGCATGCGAGACCTGCGTCTCTCTTGGTTGAAGCGGCCCACAAATTTAGATCCCGTATCTGGATCGAGAAAGATGGTCAGGTGGTCAACGGAAAAAATATTACCAGTCTTTTGCTTCTTGCCGCCGGCAAAGGAAGCAGGATTAAGATTAGAGCAAAGGGCCGGGATGCTGCTGAAGCTGTAGATGCTCTAGTTCAGCTAGTGAAAGACAAATTTGGGGAGGAATGACCTGAGTCTTCCTGGTTTCTTCAGAGGAAAGGTAAAAGATGCTCAGTGCAAAATGGGTGAGAAATAATCGGAATGAGGTGAGAGAGAGCCTGCGGAAAAGAGGTATCCAGCTCGAGCTTGATAAGTTCCTTGACGGCACTGACAGCAGTCGACGGGTCCTCAGCCAGGAAATCGATTTACGGAGATGTGCGCAAAATATGCTTTCAAAGGAAATAGGTAAGCTAAAGAGCCAGGGTAAGGATGCGGATTCTCAGTTGCAGGATA
>JAUWAK010000014.1 GCA_030602105.1 Candidatus Aerophobota bacterium
TTCATGTACATAAAGTTTGATATACCGTGGCTTTTGACCGGCGGAGGACCCGGGACAAGCACCTACACCCTTCCGATAATGAGTTACGTTGAAGCGTTTCAACAAATGCAGAGGGGAAGGAGTGCCGCCATAGCCTGTGTGCTGTTCGTAACCTTGGTAGGAGTAGCTCTTGTGTATTTCCTGGCGTTTGAGCGACGAGAAGTAGTTGAGTGAAAAATGAGAAGCTATAGAACAAGAAAGGACGTTCGAAAAGTTCTTATGTGGACGGGTGTGGTGTTCTTTGTCATTGTGTCCATCTTCCCTCTCGTAGAGGCGCTCCTCTCTTCCCTGAAGCCTCCTTCGCAGCTATTCTCAAGATCCTCCAGTATCTTCCTTCCATCGTCGGTGACCCTTCTTCACTACAGGGAGCTGTTGGGAGGAACACGGTTCTTAACCTATTATTTCAACACCACGGTAGTGACTTTCTTCACGCTTGCACTAGTCATTCCCATCTCAGCTCTGGCAGCCTACAGCCTAACCAGATTTGAGTTCCCTGGGAGAGACCTCTACAGACGTCTGATACTCTTCACCTACATGCTTCCACCCATCCTCCTTTTTCTTCCCCTCCACGCGGTGCTGACCCGGTTGGGACTGGTCAATAGTCGGGCGGGACTGATCTTTGCCTATACTTCTTTCTGCCTGCCATTTGGTATGTGGCTCCTACGGGCCTTTTTTGTAGGGGTTCCCGTGTCACTCGAGGAAGCTGCCATGGTGGACGGTGCCACCAGGCTCTCCGCGTTCTTCCGAATCGTCCTGCCCCAGGTTGTCTCGGGAGTGGTGGCCGTATCGGTCTTTGTATGTGTCGTATGTTGGAATGAGTACCTATATGCACTTGTCTTGACCTCGAGTGCAGAAATGAAAACGCTGCCCGTAGGACTGGCAACTTTCATTAGAATGTATACCATTGATTGGGGTATGGTAATGGCTTCGGTAGTACTCACCAGTGCCCCCTTGGTGGTGCTCTACATGTTTGTCCAGCGACACCTCCTGAAAGGATTCGCCGGAGCTGTGAAAGGCTAGTCCACTAGCCTACCCGAAACAAGAGAGCTTTTCTTCAGTTCCAAGGAGTTTTCCATGATTCCTCTAGATAGATTCTTCGCTGCTGCCAGGATGGAAGAGCCGGATGAGGTTCCTGTCTCGCTCCTTACCTCGGCTCGTTTCTTTTCCCATCTTTATGGGGTTAAGGTCTTCAAGTTCTTCCACGATCCTCGGACCATGTTGGATGCAACCCTTCATACTATGAAGCGTTTTCCTGACATAGTTCTTTTTCCAGGGCTCTGGGCTGACTACGGTCTGGTGGTAGAGCCGTCTGCCATGGGCTCAAGAGTATACTGGCCGCAGAACTATGCTCCGTACGTGAAGGGTGTACTCTTCAAGAATCCTGAAGACATCGATGAGCTTGAACCTCCTGACCCGAAGACGGACGGACTTATGCCATTCGTTCTTGAATCCATTCAGTATATTCAAAAACATGCACCTAAGAGCGCCAAATACCTTTATGCAGTGGCCAGGGGTCCATTCCAGGTTGCCTCATGCACCCGGGGCCCTACAGAGTTCCTCATTGACCTGAAACTCAGGCCTGAAATTGCCACCAAGCTGATTGATATCTGCACCCAGACAGCTATCTCGTGGCTGAGAGCGCAACTAGCAGTGATGGACGACCCGGTGGGAATTTTCGTCCCTGATGACAACGCCTCGTTTCTTTCTCCGGAGCTCTTTCGGCGATTCGGAGTTCCTGTCTATAAACGGATCTTCTCCGAATTTGACGGTCTTCTCAAAGTCTACCACAATGATGCCGACTCAACTCACATACTGCATTTACTAGCAGACTGCGGTTTTGACGTCTTCAACTTCAGCCCGGCTACGGATATGGCAAAGACAAAACAAGGAATTGGGCAAAAGGTTTGTCTTATGGGAAATCTGAACCCGGTGAATGTCCTGCTGAAAGGAACACCTGAAAGGGTGGAGGCGGAATGTAAGAAATGCATCCAGATCGGGGCACCTGGAGGAGGCTACATCTTATCATTGGGTGGTGGCCCATCCATGGAGACACCTGAAGAAAACGTAAAGTCTATGGTAAGGGCGGCAAAGAAGTATGGAAGATATCCTATTTCAGTACCATAAAAAAAGGAGGTAAGGAAATCCCATGGGAAAACCAATCGAGGGAATCATCACGGCAGTCGTCACGCCATATGACAAAAACGAAAATGTAGATGAGGGAGGTTTCAGAAAGATTATCAACTATTTGATTGATAGTGGCGTTAACGGACTATTTCCGGTCGGAAGCCAGGGAGAATTCTTTGTCCTCACAAAAGAAGAGAAGAAGAGACTGATCAAGGTCGCCGTAGAGGAGACGCGCGGTCGAGTTTTTGTTATGCCCAATACGGGAGCGATCTCTACCAGAGAATCCATTGAGCTCTCACAGTATGCTGAGAGGGCTGGTGCTGACTGTATTTCTGTCATTACTCCATTCTACATCAGCCCAACGCAGGAAGAGCTATACCAGCATTTCAAAGCTATTTGCCAATCAGTGAAGATTCCTGTTCTAGGTTACAACAATCCTGGTCGGACAGGTGGGGTGGCTCTGACCCCGGCTACACTTGTCCGGCTTGCAAATGAAGTGCCGAACTTTGCAGGGATCAAAGACAGCTCCGGCGATCTCACCCAGGTGGCCGAGATGATCCGGCTTTGTCCACCCGATTTCAAGGTAATCATGGGAAGGGATACCCTGATTTATGGGGCTCTCATTCACGGTGCGGCAGGTGCTATCGCCGCAACCTCTAATGTGGCTCCAAAACTGGTTGTGGGGATCTATCGGGCCTTCAAACAAGGTGACTATGAAAAGGCCAGGGAGTATCAGCGGAAATTGGCACCCCTCAGGATTGCCTTCGGTTTGGGGTCATTTCCCGTTGTGGTGAAGGAAGCCTTAACCATGATGGGCTTACCTGCGGGCCGATGTAGGGGACCGATACAACCATTGAGTGCGGAAAAGAAGGCTAGCCTGCGCACCATCCTGGTGGAAATGGGGATTATCGCAAAGTAGACCAAGTTTCGTTCTATCTGCGGCTTCTGGTTAGATCAAGGTGCCGCGGCAGCTCTCACCCACCGCTGATGAGAGGAGTGATCACTATCTCGTCTCCATCCGCAATTGGACAATCTAGCTTCGAGCACAACCCTTGCCTGTTACCTTTGGTATGAATTACTTGGTAGGCAGGATGGAGTCTCCCGTGGGAGTCAACTAGTTTTTCCTTAAGACCGGGGATCTGGACCTCAAGTTTATCAATGGTCTTCTCGAGCGTCTCCGCTTCAACAACGAACAACCTCCTCGAGACGCCGAGATCCCGAAAGACCGAAACAAATCTCACGGTAACTGCCATGGTTTTTCAGCCCTCCCTCAAGGAGCCTTCAGCTCGAGTCTCTTCAGAGTCTCCTCCGTGGGCACACCGTCCTTTGACCACCCCCGATGGTCATAGTACTCATCCAACATTCTCTCCAGGTTTTCCTTTGTTATGGTCTCACCCGTACTCGCTCCGCCAGGTGTCGGCTCCGAAAACCGGTTTGGAAGCATATCCAGTGTTCGATCGGCTCCTTCTCGCACATTGAAGAGGCGACCCAAATTGAAGATCCTCTCGCCAACGCGCAAGAATTCTTCCAACGAGACATCCCATCCTGTTACGAAATTGAGAGCCGAAACCAAACGGTTCGGCTTCAAGGGCCTTGGAGGGGCCATGGGGAATTTGCAAATAGGTAACGCATCTGAGAGAATCCCCCAGAGGTCTTGTGTCTTTTTGACCAGTAGTGGTTTTCCCTGGTATTCCTTTCGTCCCATAGGCTTGACATATCCCAACTCAGGGAGCGCATTTTCTCTTTCGAAAACGTCATCATGCATAGCCGATTCATGATCTGCCCCCTTGATAGCTGTCGCATAGGCAAGGGCTATTCCCTTCTTTCCTCTGGGGTCATGCATTGGTATCTCAAGTCCCTTTACGTGCATGGCCCACTCCTCTGAGCCCCTGCCAATCTTTTCGGAAGCTCTTTTCACACCCTCAGCCAGCACATCCCCTGCCCCTTCCCTGAAGGCAATCATTCGGATGATCTGTAAGATACCCTCTGGGTCCCCCCATTTCAAGTGCATTCCGAGATCCTTATCAGTGAGAACACCTTTTTCGCTACATTCCATGGCAAAGGCGATAGTGACGCCTGTGGAAATGGTGTCTAATCCGTAAAGGTTACACAGTTCATTCGCCTTTGCAATGGCAACAGCATCACCCAGGAGCACGGTAGGTCCCAATGCGGCTACCGTTTCATACTGGGGCCCGCCGTATTGGGGCGATATACGATAGGGCTGCTCACTCTTTACAACCCTTCGGCACCCTATGGGACACCCGGGACAGGTCCTATCCCCAGCAGAGATTCTGCTCAGCATTGCATCACCGTCAATCTGATCAATCTCATCAAAGGTCGTTCTTTGAAAGTTCTTTGTGGGAAGCGTTCCCTTGAGATTGCTGGGGCCAGTGTTGTTCCAGGTTCCATATTTTGAGAGGGTGTCGCAGGATCCGTCGTGAAGGACTTCATAATGTATTTCCTTCATCAAGTTCTTCATTGCTTGAGGATCAGCGATTGGTGTCTCTTTCTCCCCCTTCATTACAATGGCCTTTAGGTTCTTCGCCCCCATCACTGCGCCCATCCCCAGTCGTCCCGCGAAAAACCGCACGTCTCCAGAAATGCAGGCATATTTGACCAGCTTCTCTCCTGCAGGTCCGATGGAGAGAATCCTGAACCCTTTTTCATTTCTACGGGAAAGGATAGATTGGACTTCTGCCGTGGTTTTGCCCCAAAGATCTCCTGCATCCTTAATCTGTACGGATCTATCAGTGAGTTCTAGATAGACAGGAGATTTGGCGCTTCCTCTGACGATGAGTGCATCGTACCCGCATGACTTGAGGTCACGACCAAATGATCCCCGAAGATCAGAATCTCCGATCAACTCCGTCAGCGGGGATTTCGATACAATAGACATACCAGTGCTGCCCATAAAACCCAGGGCGCTCAGAGGTCCCGAGGCAAAGACAAGCATGTTTTCGGGAGAGAGCGGATCGACGCCGGGTTCCAGGCGATCATAGAGTAGGCGGATTCCAAAGCCAACCCCCCCTATGTGGTTTCTGGTAAACCGCTCATCCAACTTTTCGGTGAGTACTTTCCCTTGCGTAAGATCAACAATCAGCATCGTCCCTTGGAATCCATACATTTGAGAGACCTCCTATAGGATCTATTTAGCGGCAGTTAAGTCTTTGCAAGAAGTCAATAAAATAGAATTCACTTGAGGCTAAACCCTCCGTCCACCAAAAGAAGCTGGCCGGTGATGAAGTCGGCATCATTGGAAGCTAAGAACAGGATTGCCTTCGCGATTTCCTGGGGCTTTGCCAGTCGCTTGAGGTAGGAGCCCTCGATCATGTTTTTTCTAATCTCTTCCGGGAGTGATTTGATCATTTCGGTATTTGTGTGTCCTGGGGCTACCGTGTTGACATTAACGTGGGGAGCTAGTTCTTTGGCCATGGTCTTGGTGAGACTGATTACAGCTGCTTTGGAGGCACTGTAGTCCATAATGCCTTCACGCCCGCAGTGATCAATCCCTCGGATTGAAGAGATGTTGATTATCTTTCCGGATTTCTGTTCTAACATGTATCTCGCTGCGGCTTGGGAGCACACGAATATTCCAATCAGATTGACTTCCAGTGTCTTTTTCCAATCCTCCACAGTTTTATCCAGAAAAGGTCTGGATATGGCGATCCCCGCATTGTTCACCAGGACATCGATCCGGCCAAATTCTTGGACAAACTCCTGCATTATACTTTCAATTTGGTCCTTCTTTGAGACGTCCCCAACAAAGGTTCTGAGCGCAATTCCCTTTTTCTTAGCCTGATCTTTAATCTTTCTCAGGCCTTCTTCTCGTATATCAAGGATCCCTACTTTTGCCCCTTCCTTCGCAAATAAGAAGGCTGTCGTTCCACCTATCCCTCTTGCTCCGCCAGTGATGAGTGCTGTCTTATCTTTAAGTCTCATGTCTTCACCTCTTCAACAGGCACATTCTTTATGCTGGCAAAATCACCGGTTCTTATGGCATCTACCAAAGCGCCCATGTAGATGTCGATATTCTCTTCGGTTTGCTTTATATCGATATCACCCTTTTGGTCTCTGGAAATCAAGGAAACAGGAGCCTGCTCCAATTTACTCCAGAGTTGAGGATTCTTAGCAGCTTTCAGAATTCTCTCTTTGTCTTCATCATCCACGCCGACTTCATTGAAGCTAGTGGGGAAGTTGACTCTTCTGAGAAGTCTTATCATGCCCTGTGCAACTATCCTACCCAAATCTTTTGCCTGGTATCCTTCTATGTCTTTTGCTATGTATCCTGCGTCTTTCAATATTTTGCCCACGAGTTTTAACTGCTCTGTAATGGTCGGTGCAAAAAAGACCGTAGCATACGGATTTACGATTGCACAAGCTCTTCCGTGGGTTAATTTGTTTACCACGGAAAAGCTAAAAAGATGTCCGTAGTTGGTTCCTCCAACCATTATGGCGTAAGCGCCCAAGTCGGTGCCAAGGCCTATGCGCACTCGTGCGTCTTCATCTCGGGGATTATCTATGGCTTTGGGGAGATTCTCCACAATTAAGCTAATCCCAGCCTCTGCTATCTCCATTGCCCTGGCAAAAAATGGCTTGCCCGTTGCTCCATACAGGACTTCCAGGCAATGAGCGATACCGTCCAATGCTCCGTCTGTGGTAATTGCGTACGGAGCTCCCAGGGTAGTCTTGTAGTCAAAAACTGCCCACCGGGGGACAACAGCTTCATCCACAATTAGCTTTTTTTGACCTGTTAGAGGGGCGGTGATATTTGAGTATTTGGTAAGGTGGGCTCCTGAACTGGCAGCAGTTTGAACCGCTATGACAGGAGGAAGTTTTCTGTCTTCCGCACCTAACTTCTCCGTTACCAGTCCCATGCCAAAATAGCGTTCTATATCATCAGAGCCCAGGGTTGCCAATACACTCGCGGCTTTCACAGCATCGATGGTGCTTCCTCCTCCTACGGCGATGATACTATCAGGCTTCATTTTACTTATCTGATTAGCAATTCTATAAACATCCTCCCGGGGCGCATTTGGCCTTGCCCCAGAAATAACATCTCTAATGGCAATTCCCTTTTTCCTCAGAGAAGACTTAACTTCATCGACAAATTGGTTAATCCATTTTTCTGTTTTCCATCCCGTTACCACCAGAATAGTAGATGTGCCTGCGAGCTCCGCAAAATCCCCTACTTTGGGGAGAGAACCGATGCCAAAAGCATAACTTTCTTTTTTCCATCCATGCAGAAGCTCTAGAGCTTTTTCCTTATGATCTGGAGCGCTTGACATTTTTTAAGTCTCCTTCCTTGGTTTTTTGGATATCCATTCCCCCAGTCATCAAATCAGGCTCTACGGGCGCTTGGCTGGCAGCCTTTTTGCCCTCCATTGCCCAGCCGAAATCAAAGCTGCCTTTTTCCTTCTCTTAGCACCATTGGGGAATTACGGGGCCAAATTGGCCAGCAACGGGTCCACTTTTATTCGATCTGATTCCAAGATTTCTAGCATATCTTGCCACCGTTCGTTTTCTACCGGGATCCCCTCCCTATCTCTTTTCTGGGCTTCTCTAAATTCTATTTCTCCTGGCAGCAGAACCTCACTAAATCCCTCCATGGGAGCACAGGATTTACAATCTCTGATCAAGCGATCAACTCTGTGTTTAAATGGTCCAATCCCCGCAAAACTCTCCACCCTGATAGCCATCATGAAATAACTTGCACCATAGGGGGTGCTCAAATCCGAGTAGGGTGGAATTTCCTTTGCAATTAGTGATCCTGCTAAGGCAGCAGTGAATACATCCACTACCAGGCCTAATCCATATCCTTTATGCCCGCCCATTGGTAAAATAACTCCCTCCAGAGCCGTTTTAGGATCAGTTGTTGGATGCCCATTTTTATCTAGTGCCCACCCCTTAGGTATCTTTTCGCCTTTTCTTAGGGCGTGGGAAACTTTCCCTCTGGCAGCAGCACTAGTTGAAATATCTAGAATTATGGGACTGTATTTCCCCGCGGGCATTGCGAAACTCATAGGGTTGGTGCCATGTACTCCTTCGAGGCTACCGAAGGGAGGAATGGTGGGAGCAGCATTGCAGAAGACTGCTCCTATCATGTTGTTTTCTAGGGCTTTGGCTGCATAATACGAAGCTACGCCAAAATGATTGCAATTACGAGCTACCACAATTCCAACGGATCCACCTTGTGCTTTCTTAATCGCTAACTCCATAGACATCAGTCCTGAAACAGGCCCGAGGCTCATATTTGCATCTACTAGTGCTCCATTCTTATTTTCTTTTATTATCTGGATCTTAGCGTTTGGTTTAACGATTCCTGCCTTGATTTCCTTAACCACTCTTGTCAAGATGGGAATAAATCCATGAGTGTCAATGCCTCGCAGACTCGCAAAAATTGCAGCATCGGCAACCACTTCTATTTCCTTCTTGGGTACACCCATTTGCCCAAGCACACACAGGTAAAGCTGCTTTATCTCGTGACTTTTCATTATCATGTTATTGAGAGGGATTCCTACCTCCTTTTTTGGATCTCAGGCATTGTTTCAAAGTCAGGTGGTAGAAACACGGATTTCTTATTCGCCTCACAAGCAAGAAAAAAAATCGGAATTCATACCTGGCAGGTATTAGGAAGAGGCGGTGTAGAAACCCGATGAAAGACATTCAAGAAAGCCGACTCTGATATTTAAGATGCCAGAGGATACCTTAGATGTCAATTGACTTGATTCTCCAGGAAAGTATTGATGTGCGAGACGGAAGGAGCTTTGTTCTTGCTAGTTTTGAGGCACATTTTTCTGAAGTGACATTCGGGACATGCCGAGATATTCTTGACGATTTGAATAAGAATGATATTTTTGGTTAAGTAAATCGGACAGAAAGATGAGCGCCCCCAATTGTGCCAGAGCTTGGTTTTCAGGGAGGCGCCGGGGTAGTTGCATGGAAGTAGAGGCAAAAGTAAAGGTGAAGATAAAGGAGATGGAGAAAAGAATTAGAGGGCTTGGGGCTCGCTTCATCAAAAAGGAACGCCAGGAGGATATGTATTTTGCTCATCCCTCTCGGGATTTTAAGCTACGGGACGAAGCTTTGAGAGTGCGAAGGGTGGAGGGGGAGTGCATCCTCACCTACAAAGGAGCAAGGCAAGATTCCAGGATCAAGACAAGACCGGAAATCGAGACCAAGGTGGAAGAAACAATTCTGGATATCCTCAGAGTTTTGGGCTTTTCTGAGGTGAGGAGGGTAGTTAAGCAAAGAGATACCTACCAATGGGATAGACTCAAGGTTTACCTGGATAGAGTGGAAGGATTGGGGGAGTTTCTGGAAGTCGAAGGAAAGGACTCAGAGGACAAGCATAAGATCTTGGGACTTCTGGGGAGCCTGAATATTCCACCTGCAGAACTTATTAGAAAATCCTATCTGGAAATGTTGGAAGAAAGGTAGAGATTTCAGCATGATTAAGGTTGTATCGCTTGACGTAGACGGGACCTTGGTTTTACCTGATTTCAATGATCTTGTATGGTTTGAAGTTCTGCCCCGGCTCTATGCTGAAAAGCGGGGTGTGAATGTCGAAAAGGCTAAGGATGAGGTGTTTAAGGAGTATGAGCGAATTGGTGCTGACGATGTTCGCTGGTACAGCTTGGATTATTGGTTGGAGCGTTTTGGCCTGGATTGGGATCAAAATGCTTTGCTAAACAAATATGGAGATAAGGTAGCACTTTATCCTGATGTTCTACCTTCGCTTAGGAAGCTCTCCTTAAGATATGATCTGGTGGTGGGCTCAGGCATGCCGGATGATTTCATCGAGATAAAAATGAGGAAAAACAACATCCAGAGATTCTTCAAACGTACCTTTTCCTCTATTAGTGAATTTGGGCTGGTTAAGAAAGACAAAAGCTTCTATGTCCGGATGTGCCAGAAACTTGAGATTGAGCCTGAGCGGCTTGCCCATATAGGCGACCATTATGAGGCGGACTATCTGGCTGCTCTTCATGCAGGGGCTCTGGCCTTTCATCTGGACCGGAAACAGGAAAGAGAAGAGCATCAGGGCAGTATTCGTGACCTCAATGAGCTGGTGAAAAGGTTAGAAACTAGACAATGACTGGAAAAACTTGGGAATTGCTGTTAATAAGAAAGATTGAGAGAGGCAAAAGAAGATGGAAAAAAAGACCATAGGTAAGATAGAAAAGCCCACCGTGGAAGCGTTTAAGAAAGGTAAGAGGAAGCTTTATCTGGTGTCCCTCGTATATCCTGGCAGGGATTTGAAAAAGGAGTCGCAGAAGAAATACAGGAAGAAGATAGATCGGTATTGGGAGGAAGTTAAGAATCGAATCCAAGATTTGGAGCTAAAATTAGGGAGAATCAATCGGATATATCATGAGATGGTTCCCCGGGGAGGAAAGGAAGGTGCAGAAGCTCTGAAGGAACTCAGCCAGGAGACATACCCCCTGGTTCAGTCTTCCCTTGAGAAGGGCTCGGTCCTGGAAGCTACCGAGGATGAGGAACCACTCAGGCAAAGTATAGACTGGGCTCGATGTCTGGCTACGGGTCCTAGAAGTGGCCAGGTTCTGGCCAAGCTTACCGAGTTCTATGTCCAGAGTATGAAAAAAAGAGATGAGTACGTTGGCGACAAAATCAATGAGAGCCTCAAAAGGGATGAGGTAGGGGTTTTGTTTGTCCGGGAGGGTAGCAACGCGAATTTTGCCTCTGATATAGAGATATTCAGGATCTCTCCGCCGGTCCTCGACGACATTCACAGGTTCCTTGAAGATCTGTATCGACCCATCCCTAAGGACAAAAAGAAAGGCTGAAGATCGAGGAACAATAGGCTGTCTACTCGAGCAGGGTATACAAGTATATACCAACGGCCAGGAAAGCGAAGCTAGGCAGCCATGCAACGACAAATGGAGAGACGGCTCCGCTTTTGGCTAGAACCTTGAAAAAGGCAGTGGTTTGGTAGTAACCAAAGCCGATGATTAGACTTACGCCGAAGCTCGCCCCCTTTCCCCTTTTTCGTAAAAGCATTCCCAGGGGAATACCCAGGAAAAGAAGGATAAAATTGGTGAAGGGATAGGAAATTTTGAAGTTAAGCTCGGTCTCAAGATCGAGGATTTCCAGCCCACTCTTGCGGTATTCATCCACCTGACGATTCAGCTCGGGAATGTTCATCTTCTCCGGAGGAAAATACTTCTTGCTGAAATAGGCCGGCTCGCTATCGAGAGGCAGAAATTTCTCCTCAAAAGGGGTTCCTTCCAGCTCGTTTCCCAGACTGTACGCCATTCCTTGTTTGAGGAGCCAACCGTTTTCAACCCAACTGGCCTCCCTGGCCGCGGTAATGCGAGGGGGCAGCATCCTCTCGTAGATAAGAACGTTTTCCATCTTGCCTTGTTTCGGATCGAAGGCCCGTATATAGAAGAGATAGGACGGGGGAACGTGGACAAAGATGTTCTTTTGAATCTGCCCACGCGGTGGGCCCAGAAAATTCTCTTGCTTGAGTCTTTGAGCTACTTGATTAGCTCTGAAGATGAGAGTCTGATCCAGGAAAAGGATCGCAAAACTACTAATTATTCCAATGGTAAGAAGGGGAAGAACGATTCTTTTTACCGATACCCCGCTGATCTGTGCCGCCTGAATTTGAAATGTTCCTGCCAGGTGGCCAATGGTGAGCAGGGTGGCCATTAATACTCCCATGGGACTCAAGAGGGACAATAGGTAGGGTATCTGCAGAAGATAGTACTGAACGACGGCTCCAAATTCTGCCCCTTCCTTGAGGTTGGATATGGAGGTGAAAAGATCTGTTAAGAGAAAAAAGGCGATGAAAAAGGGGACAAGCATGACATACAACTTAAGGTATTCACGAGACAGGTACTTATCCAGGAGTCTCATTTCGACATTCCTTTCCTATCTTAGGATCGCTCTTAAGTTTAGCCACACCCCCGCTACGCCTATCAGTATATTGGGAAGCCACATAGCCAGGTAAACGGGAAGAAGTCCTTCCTGACCCATAAATTTCCCTGCCAAAAAAAGGACATAGTATACGACAACTATGACTAGGCTAATTCCCAGACTGATGGATTTTTCCCCTCTTTCGATTCTTATACCCAGAGGAATGGCTATCAGGCTTAGAAGAAGGGTTGCTACTGGAATGGCCACCCGGCCATGAAAATCAACCTCCAGCCTCTTTATTCTATTTTCACTGGGGCTGGGACTCATTTTTTCCTTGTCCAACACCTCTCTTAGCTCGGCTAGATTCATCTCCTCCGTGGTCTTGCTTTCCGTGACTTTCTCGGGGAGATAAGCTTTTAGATATAGAATCTGGGAGGAAAATTTCCCCTGCTGACTCATGCGGTAGTTATCCCCGATCTGATAGAAAGAAGCCTGCTGCAATCGAAGTATATCCTCTTCGAACAACCCTTTTTGAGCCAGGGTAATCCGGGGAAACAAATGGTCTCCTTCAGGGAGAAACTCATAGAGGACTACTTCCTCCATCTCATGAGTTTCAGGGTCCAACCGGTAGGTATATAGTTTGCGATTGTGAAAATCGGTAATGATTTTTTCCTTTACCTGGAGCGTGGGTGTTTGCAGTATTATTTCCCGGTAAGTCCGTTTGTACTGAGAATTGCACCAAGGTGTAAGATAAGCAGAGGCGTATAGGGCAAGGAAGCTTAGAGAGACGGCCAAAAGCAGAACGGGCTTTTCAATTCGGAACAGGCTAACTCCCCCACTCCTCAAGGCGGTGATTTCCCCATGAGAACTTAGCCGTCCGAAAGCCAAGAGAATAGCGAATAGCATGGACACCGGGATAACCAGATCAAAAAAGGAAGGTAGGCGGAACAGGACAAGCTTCCCCACCTGGAGGGGAGGAGCATTTTCGATGAAGAGGAGTTCGGTGAGATCAAATATGAGGGTGATGAAAAGGATGAAGTTAAAAAACAAGAACCCAACGACCAGTGAGTCTACGAGCTCCTTAAGAATATACCGATGGAGGATCTTCATTGCAGTATCTTATTATTTTTTTTCTGAGTTGACAAGGGGAGCTAGAAGTGATAGATTGCCTAAGACAGCCTTGGCCGGCAGCTCCGATACGCCTGAGAAATCTCTCGGGCGCTTTTGGCTAAATGGAGGATGAAGAAAGAAGTGAAAAGAATCGGGATTTTGACCAGTGGAGGGGATTGTCCAGGAATGAACGCCTGCATCCGGGCGGTAGTGAGGAAGGCTGTCTATGAAGGAATAGAGGTTGCAGGGGTAAGGAGGGGTTTCGCCGGCCTGATGGAAGGAGAAGCCTCTCCCTTGAATGCCCACTCCGTGAGTGGCATCATCCACCAGGGAGGTACTATTCTACGCACGGCAAGAGCTGAGGATTTCCTAACCGAGGAAGGGCAGGGGAGAGCCTCCGATAGTGTAAAGAAGCTAGCTATTGAGGGGGTGATAGTTATTGGAGGAGATGGGTCCTTTCGTGGAGCTTACGATCTGAACAAAAAATGGCAAATCCCGACAGTGGGTATCCCGGCCACCATCGATAATGATATTGCGGGAAGTGACCTTACCATTGGATTTGTCACCGCACTCAATACGGCTCTTGCGGCCGTAGATAAGTTAAGGGACACCGCGACGTCTCATGACAGGCTTTTCATTGTGGAGGTTATGGGGAGAACATCGGGGTATATTGCCCTCTGGGCAGGCCTAGCGGGTGGAGTGGAGGAGATCCTTATCCCAGAGACCAGAACCGATTTGGATGAAGTCTGCCGCAAATTAGAGGAAGGTAGAGCCAGAGGTAAGACCAGCAGCATCATTGTGGTAGCCGAGGGGGATGAGGCGGGAGGAGCTTTTGAAATAGGAGAGAAGATAAGGGAAAGGATCGGCTATGAAATTAGAGTTGCCGTGCTAGGGCATCTGCAGAGGGGAGGGTCCCCGTCAGCTTTGGATAGAATCCTGGCTACCAGGCTGGGGGCAGAGGCGGTGGATGTTCTCAGAAGAGGCGAGGAAGGAAAGATGGTGGGACTCATCTCCAATGAGATTGAGGTTTTTCCCTTGGAGCATGCCTGGCAAGAGAAGAAAGAGATCGACCTTAGGTTTTACCAGCTCTCCCAGATCATGGCTATCTGAGCGCGCCACGATCTTCTCCGGAAAAATCGGTACAGTGTACTAACTCATTGCTCTCTAATATGCTTCTCGTTATGAATTGTATTCTTTGCGGGGGAGGCAGTGATGAAGATCAAACTTATCTCTCTGGGATGCCCCAAAAACCTTGTGGACAGTGAGGTTATTCTGGGAAAACTGGGGGAGCGGGGGCATTCTTTTACTTCCTGGAGCAATGAGGCTGATATTATTATCATCAATACGTGCTCTTTCATAAAAGAGGCTCGTCGAGAGGCTTATACTGTTATTTCTAGTGCCATCAGAGAGAAAGGCATCTCCCAGAGAATTGTTGTCTGTGGATGTCTTCCGCAGCTGGAAAAGAGGGAGCTTTTTCGCCATTATCCTGAAATTGACGCTCTTTTGGGCAGCGCCGATTTTTGTGAAATTGATGGAGTGGTAGATGCTTTAGCTAATGGAGCATCAGGCCTATTTTCTGTGAATGCACCTCGTTTTCTCTATAATTCCAGCTTCCCTCGTCTTCTAACTACTCCCCCTTCCTATGCTTACCTGAAAATTGCTGAGGGTTGCTCTAATCGGTGTTCCTATTGCCTCGTTCCGCAGCTCAGGGGAAAGTATCGCTCAAGACCCATAGACGATATCGTCAAAGAAGCCAGAGCTCTTGTAGGGCTGGGAGTAAGAGAGCTTATCCTCATTGCTCAGGACACCACTTTCTATGGCCGGGATCTGAGTGAAAAAGCCTCTCTTGCCCGATTGATAGAAAGGTTGGAAACCATGGAGAAACTCAAGTGGGTCCGGCTCCTCTATACTCATCCTGCCCACCTCACACTCTCTCTTATTAGGACTATGGCTTCTTTGAAGAGAGTCTGTAGGTATATTGACCTGCCCCTTCAGCACACTCACAATGAGATCCTGGCGAGGATGAGACGTCCTCAGTTCAAGGTAGCAGAGAGACTGATCAATCAATTGAGAGAGAGGATCCCGGAAATTGCGATTCGCACCACATTCTTGCTGGGGTTTCCTGGAGAAAGGGAATCTCATTTTCAGAAGCTACTGAAGGATGTGGAAAAATTCAAATTCGATTGGGTAGGCGCCCTCACCTATTCTCCGGAGAGAGACACCTCTGCTTACTCTCTAGGTCCAAAGGTTCCTTCATCAGTAAAGGGGAGAAGATACAGGGAGCTTATGAAGATCCAGAGGTCTATCACCTGCAAAAAGAATGAGAGGTTCATAGGTAAAGATTACCTTGTTCTGGTGGATGGGAAAGGCGAGGGTCATACGGAATTTCAATGTCCTGGCATTGACGGGAAAATATTCTTGGAAGATGGGTACAAACCGGGCGAGATGATCTTAGCTCGAGTTAGCGCTGTGAAGGATTATTATGATCTAACAGCTGAAAAGAAAGAAACAAAGAAGAGACGAGCAGCAAAATCTTGCTGTCCTAGCTGTCAGAGGAGGATCGGACAAAAGATGA
>JAUWAK010000020.1 GCA_030602105.1 Candidatus Aerophobota bacterium
ACCAAGGAAGGCTATTTTTTTTCTGGCTTCCTGCACCCTATTTTCTCCGATTATGCTAACTCCTGCCTCCATGGCTTCTTTTATTTCATCAATCCCCCTATTTTTGGTAGCCGCAACGATAGCAACCTCCTCAGGGGGACGGGCTGCCTTCGCCGCAGACTCGGCAATCCTCATCTTAATCTTCTCCACATTGGAAGCTATGCTCATTTTTTTTCTTGATAAGGAAGAAAAGACAACCCCTGTCAGTTCACTATAATGCAAAGCCCGAAATTGTCAATCATCGTCCTGGCTATACTTTCGTGTCATTTGCCTTCTCAAAGTTGCTTCGTATTATCTATGTCTGTATAATTGCACTGAGAAAAATCTTCTTTGCTTTCTAACTAGGTATGGGCTCTATTTTTCGGTGTGTGAGCCTGAGGCAGTTCACTAGAGTCAGCTAAGCTCAGTAGGGTAGGGGATAAAAGTGAGATCTAGCTTTCCTAAAGGTATAATTTTCGATCTTGACGGAGTGATAATAAAGTCTTCTCTTGATTTTGGGCTAATTGCCAAAGAAATCTTCGGTTCATCCTCCAAGAAGCCTGTTCTGGAGAAGATTGAGGAGCTATCCAGTCCTGCTGAAAAGAAGAAGGCCTTCAAGATTCTTGAAAAGCATGAGAAAAGAGCTGCTCTTCAGGCCCAGCTCAATCCTGGCATCAAGCAACTTCTTGGACTTGTGAGACAAAGAGGAATGAAAACAGCCATCGTTACTCGAAACAGCCAGAATTCGGTAGGAATTATCCTGGAGAAATTCCGTCTTCAAATTGAGTGTGTAGTTACTCGGGAAGGTATCCCTCCCAAGCCTTCCAAAGAACCGGTGCTCAGGGCTTGTGAGTGTATGAAACTCAGTCCTTATGAGGTCGTTTTTCTAGGTGACTACGAGTTCGACATGCTGGCAGGAAAAAGAGCAGGGGTAGGGACCATTCTTTTGAGAAGCGGCAAACAGTCCACGTCGGAGAACGCAGATCTAGAAATAGACTCCATTGCGGAGCTTGCAAGGACCTTATTTTAGGATTTCCTCTCCGGGGAGAATAATGAAATCGCAAGTAGCGCTGGTAAAAATACATCCTCAGGCAATAGGATCTACGGTCCTGGAAGCAGTAAGGGAGTCAGTTGACCTTATTGGAGGGATAGAGAACTTCTGCCACAAGGATAATGAAGTCTTGATAAAGCCTAACATTTCAACTCTAGATAGTTTTCAGTGTACCAATCCCTTGGTCACCCGGGCAGTGGCCAAGATTTTCTCCGAGTATCATTGCACGGTACTAATAGGCGAGGATCCGTCTATTCCCATTAAAGAGAATATTGCTTATAGGGAATACGGCTTGTATGAATTAGCCAAAAAGGCAAATGCAAAGGTAGTTAGTCTTCGCTATGGTCCTCACACCAGAGTAGAAGTTCCTGGGGGTGGTTACTTCTCAGAAATTGAGGTTTCCAGCATTGCCCAGGAGGCTGATCTTGTGGTGAGTGTCGCCACAATGAAATCCGCGAATATTACCACCGTAACTCTGGGACTCAAGAATCTAAAGGGGTTGGTAAGACCTTCATGGAAAAGGAAATTTCACTGTGAGGGTCTAAACCAGGGTATCGTGGACCTCAATGCTGCAATAAGGCCGGGCCTCACTGTTATTGACGCAACCCTTGGGAAAGACTTGTCTGCATCTCCACGGGTGTCCTACCCTGTAGGTTTGATCATCGCAAGTGGTGACCCTGTAGCTGCAGATAGTGTCTGTGCAAGAGTTATGGGATTTAACCCTGAGAAAATAGAGCATATTAGACTGGCCAAAGAAAAAGGGCTTGGTGTACTTGGCCTTGAGAATATTGAAATTAGGGGAGAAAAAATTGAGAATTGGACCGGTAGGTTCCCCTTTTCTCCACCCAAAGATCCTTTCAAGCTTGCAGAAAAAAGTGGAGGAAGGATAAGAATCATCCAGGGAAATCCCTGCAGTGTCTGTTTGAATGAGCTAGGTCAAAGTCTTGCTTCGCAGGAAGATCACTTGCACGCCTTTAGAGATGTAACAATTCTGGTAGGCCCTGAGGCAAAGCCATGCCTCTCTTCAGGATACACTATCCTTTTTGGCAAGTGCCTCAAAAAGCACAAAGACAAAGGTATCTATGTAGCCGGTTGTCCCCCCCACGAGTATGAACCCCTGAAGATAGATTCTCTGAAAAAAGTTTTGGCCAAAATTTTGGAGAAACGGGGCTAAAACGCGGGGATCAGGCTGGATAAGTGATGCCAACAGTAAAGAGCGAGCAGCTGAATCAGGAAGATCACCTCCAAGGGAAATTTCAAGTTGAATCGCTGTTCTGCGGGCAGGATTATTAGGGGTTTGATTTGACTTCTCCAGAGGGCTATGGTAAGCTGGCCTCAGAGACACAGGGGACAAGGAATTTGTGAATAAGGAGATACTCGAATGTCTTTCCAACATTCAGACCGATGGAAAATGCTAATTGGAGGAAAATGGGTGGAGGCAGAAAACGGGGAAGTTTTTGAGGACATAAGTTCCATAGATGGTACACTCTTGTGGACAGTGCCCAAAGGAACCAGGGGGGATGCAAAGAGAGCAATTGAAGCAGCAACAGAGGCAAAGAAGGTTCTGGCGGATATGACGCCAATGGAAAGAGCGCGGTTTTTGTATAAAGCGGCTGACGAAATTGAAGCTCGAACGGACGAGCTGGCTGAAATAGTAACCAAAGAGATGGGTAAGCCCATCACCCAGGCAAAACATGACCTGGGCCGGACCGTTGCCATATGTAGATCTTTCGCGGAAGAGTCACGTAGAATACTGGGAGAGGTTCTTCCTTCCGAGAATAAGGGTGTTTGGTCGTTAGTCATCCGGATTCCAAGAGGAGTAGTGGCAGCTATAGCTCCCTGGAACTATCCATATCTTCTCTCAGTGAACAAGGTAGCTGCAGCAATAATTACCGGCAATACCGTGGTACTAAAACCATCCAGTGATACTCCAATTACAGGGATCAAATTTGGTGAGATTTTTACTGAAGCAGGCCTGCCTGCGGGGGCAATTAATGTGGTCACCGGGCCAGGTCCTGTAGTGGGCGACGAATTGGTAAGAAATCCAGGTACAAATGTGATCAGTCACACCGGGGAATGTGCCACTGGAAAGGAAATAGTCGAAAAAACTGGTAGATTATTCAAAAAAATATGCCTCGAGTTAGGAGGAAAAGCTCCATTTATGGTCCTTAAGGATGGAGATGTAGATCAGGCAGTTAGATCCGCTCTGTGGGCTACGTTTGCTGGTGTTGGACAGGCCTGCATTGCGGTGGATAGAATCTTGCTGGCTGAGGAAGTGGCAGATGAGTTTATCCAAAAATTTGTTGAAGCTGCCTCCACTCTTGTCATAGGTAATCCTCTTCAGCCCGAGACACAGATAGGGCCACTGGTAAACAAAAGACAGCGTGACCATGTGGAAAGGCTAGTTGAGGATGCGCTCGACAAAGGAGCCCAGCTTAAGCTGGGAGGGAACCGGGTAACCGAAAATGTCCCCCAGGGTGGATTTTATTACCAGCCCACTATTCTGACAGATGCTACCCAAGAGATGAAAATAATGCAGGATGAGATCTTTGGACCGGCAGTTGCAATCGTGGTTTGCAAAGGTGTTGATGAAATGGTGGATATAGCAAACAATGTAAAATATGGTTTAGGCTCTTCAGTGTGGACCAAGGATCTGAATGTAGCTCTGGATGTAGCTAAGAGGCTGGAGTTCGGGGGAGTGAGGATAAACGAGAGTCCCTTCTATGACGAACCGCATGGTCCTCACGGAGGGATAAAGGAGAGTGGTATGGGACGAGAAGGGGGCCGTTATTCGATCGAAGATTATATGGACTATAAGTGGATAACCATTCATACCATACCCAGGAAATATCCTTTTGACCCCGGTCATTAGCTACATCATTGGAAGTATCAAAGAATTTCCTGGACCTGGTCTCGTTTGAGGCAAGATCTTGGAAACAATTATAGAACTGGGGGTGGTTATCATGGACACAAACTAAGGGGTAACTGCATGAGGCAACCGGGGGAGTTATGAGAAAATCATAGGGAGAGAAGACCCACAGTGGGTGTAATATGACAGAGGCGCAGCGGGTTGTTTGTAAGCAGTCAGATCGGTAAGAAGCCATAAAGGAGGCTAGTATATGCGTTCAAGAATTATTCCGATCATTTTGCTGACTCTTTTTGTGTTGGGGACCATTGTATTTGGTGCAAGCTGTGAAACCAAGGAGCCAATTGTTTTTGGCGGGGCGCTCCCTCTTACGGGCTGGGGAGCGGATGGAGGTGAGTACAACCGTCGAGGTTATATGGTGTGGGAAGATATGGTCAACGCTGCCGGTGGCATCCTGGGTCGGCCGGTAAAGGTCATAATCTACGACGACAAATCAGACCCCACCGTAACGACCCGTCTGTATGAGAAGCTGGTCACACAAGACAAAGTGGATTTCCTCCTGTCTCCGTGGACCGACGATATGGTAATGGCCGCTACAACGGTGGGTGAGAAATACGGTAAAACAATAGTCGCAGGCGGAGCAACTTATCCGGCAATCTGGGAGCGCGGGTACAAGTATGTGACGGGCCTGCTTCCCAATTCCAAAGATTATTTGGGAGTGGGTATTCGCTTCTTCTCGGGCCTAAAAACAGTTGCGCTGCTTAACCTGGACCTCACCTTCACTACCGGATTTGCAGATGCTGCTGAATGGAATTTCCCGAGAGAAGGCATGACCTTGGTGCTTCCTCGTCAAACATATACTGGAGACACCACGGATCTTACCGCACCTCTCATGAAAATCAAAGCGAAGAACCCGGACTTCATAGTAGCCTGTACCGGCGGCGCAGAAGACGCTACTATGATACTAAGGCAGGCTAAGGAGATTGGTCTCAATCCCAAGGCTTGGTGGTTCACCATCGCACCGGTCATACCGGAATATATAGAGGTGTTAGGGGAGGATGCCGAATATACACTGGGATGTTCAGAATGGGAACCTGAGCTGCCCGATACCATTGAGGACTTCAGTATCCGTGCTGCGTTCAACCAGCGACACCGTGAAATGTTTGGGGGGGAGGACCCAGTTGAAGATGCTGCCACGACCTTTGGAGTTGGTCAGATAATGCAACTGGCAATCGAAAAAGTTGGTGAGCTCGACGATGAGAAGATAAATGAGGCTCTTCATGAGCTGGATACCTCGACGGTATTCGGTTATTATAGAGTCGATGAGGCGGGAAAGCAAAAGGGTAAGGTGATGTACGTTATCCAAGTCCAAAATGGAGTGCGCGAAACCCTGTGGCCATTCAAAGCAGCTACCTCTGTACTGAGATTCCCCACCCCACCCTGGGATAAGAGGGACTAGAGCTTGGTATGATATCGGACGAGAGGACTGTGCCTTGTGGTCCTGTCTGGGCACAGTCCTCTTCTTTCAGCGTAGCATCAGGGTTTCTGGGAGCCATGAAAAATGAGGAAATCCTGGCTTAGCTTTAAGGGTAGAGCCGAAAGGAGGTCGTAGAGGAGTGTTTGAGGCCTGGGTGACAGTTTTAATAAGCGGATTGGCGATGGGAGCAATCTACGCTCTGGTAGCCGGGGGCCTAAATCTTACCTGGGGAGTCATGAACGTTGTCAATATGGCTCATGGTGTTTTTCTTATGCTGGGAGCATATATCACGTTTATGGCGTGGAGCTACTGGGGAATCAACCCCCTCTTCACCATTTTCCTTTCCTTTCCCATCCTGTTCGCTCTGGGGGCACTGATTAACCGTTTTCTGGTAAGAAGGACGGTTGGACTTGCCTCAATGCTCCTTACCTTTGGAATCTTTATGGTGATAGAGAATCTCGCTGTAGTCGGGTTTGGTGGTATGTATCGAAGCGTCCGATTCTTTACCGGAAGCTATGATATTATGGGAGTATTTGTTTCAAAACCCAGGATCATAGCCGCTGGAATTGCTGTTGCAATGTCCCTTCTTACATATTGGTTCCTAAAAAAAACGAAGATCGGAGTGGCCATTAGGGCAATCAGCTTGGATCGGATGATGGCAGAACAGTGTGGTGTGAATACTAACCAGATCTGCACCATAACTTTTGGAATTGGAGCTGCCCAGCCTGCCGTGGCAGGATCTCTCATGAGCCTGATTTTCGCATTCAATCCCATGCTGGGGCGAGTCTTTCTGGTGAAGGCGTTCGCAATTGTGGTGCTGGGAGGTATGGGAAACTTCTTGGGGGCTCTTATTGGGGGATTGACCATTGGACTGGTAGAGGCGGTAATTGCTTTCTCCGGTAACCTTCATTTGTCTGAAGCTGCAGGATTCATAATTATTATTCTGATACTACTACTCAGACCATCGGGAATTATGGGAAGGAGACAATGATCAAGGATGTTGCTAGGAGTCTTTGGGCTCTTGGGTGGATGGGGGGTGGAGCTATTGCAGCCTTTGTTGTTCTCCTCCTGGTAGCCCCCTGGGTGGTTTCTCCATATGTGGTATCTCTTTTCATGGCCATGTTCATGTATATAGTAGTTTGCTCCAGTTGGAACATCATCTCGGGATTTACCGGGTACGTATCATTTGGACATGTGGTATTTTGGGGAGTCGGTGCATATGTTACCGCAGTGCTTGTGTGGAAATTTAACTATCCCTGGCCCCTCGCAGTCATGCTGGGCGGTGTGGGATCCGCCTTCCTGGCAACTATTGTGTCCTATCCCATCTTGAAACTTACCGGGATATACTTTGCCATCTCGATGTTGGCTCTGGCCGAGGCCATCAAGATACTGACATCCCACTTTAGGTCCGTGACAGGTGGTGGAGGGGGAATCTATCTGCGTCCTATGGCTTCTCTCAACATCCTGTATCTCATGATGGGATTCCTAGCTCTGGCGGTCGTCCTCGTATGTTATTCCATAACCCATACTAAATTTGGTCGATCTCTCCTCACTATAAGAGAGGATGAAACCGCTGCTGAGTCCCTCGGAATTAACATAACAAGACGAAAGATCCAGGCTCTTATACTTTCGGGACTGTTCCCGGGAATTGCCGGGGGAATATATGTTATGAATGTTTGTTTCATTGATCCGGCAACAGCTTTCGATATATCTATTACAGTGAACATCATTTTGATGACGACATTTGGTGGTATCGGGACAATCATAGGACCTGTGCTCGGGCCAGTCGCTTTTACAGCTCTATCGGAGTTTCTGTGGGCAAGCTTTCCGTTTCTCCACAGGGCAATACTGGGAGCAATACTCATTGCAATGGTGATGGGCATGCCTAACGGAATTATGCCCTTTATGGTGCGTTTCGCCCAGTGGGTGGGGATCCGCGAGTTCTTCTCGAGAAGAAGGGAGGCCTCGCAGTGATGATATCTCAGATGCAGCAGAAAAGTGAGTCGCCTGATACCAAGGGGAAGATTCTGGAGGTTCGGGGCCTCACAAAACGTTTCGGTGGGATAATTGCCAACGACAATATTGATATGGATGTATTCGTTGGGGAGATTGTTGGCCTGATCGGCCCAAATGGAGCGGGGAAGAGTACTCTCTTTGATATGGTAGCTGGTGTGAAGCCCAGCGGAAGCAAGAGATTTCCCGACGCGGGGTGTGTGCGATTTTTGGGGCATGACATAACTCAGCTTAAAGCTCACCAAGTCTGCCGTTTGGGTCTGGCTCGTACTTTTCAAATCGTCAGGATACTTGAGAAAATGAGCGTCCTCGAGAATGTCACCGTTGGGGCTCTTTGCCGCACTTCCGAGGTTTATGAGGCAGAGAAAAAAGCAGAGAAGATATGTGAATTTGTTGGGCTCAAAGACAGGCAAAATTTGGCGGCGGGTGAGCTGACCATTGAAGGCAAAAAGCGACTGGAATTGGCGAGAGCTCTGGCAACCGAACCGAAGCTTCTTTTGCTCGATGAAGTTATGGCAGGCCTCAATCCCAGCGAAGTGGCGGAGACTCTTGACTTGCTCAGGCAAATCAACAAGCAAGGGATAACCATAATTATAGTTGAACATGTGATGCAAGCCGTCATGGCTATATCGGACCGAATCGTTGTACTGGACTATGGGAAAAAGATTGCTGATGACACGCCTGAGGCGGTAGTTAAGGACAAGAATGTAATTGATGCTTATCTAGGCAGCGAAGATGCTTGAAGCGAATGGGCTAAGAATCTGTTACGGTGCGGTACCTGCGGTCCACGATGTGACGTTCAAAGTCCAGGAGGGACAAATTGTCTCAATAATCGGTGCCAATGGAGCCGGTAAAACCACCCTACTGAAGGCAATCGCAGGAGTTCAGCGCATCAGCGCCGGACGGATCAGTTTTCTTGGGGAAAAACTGGACGGTCTTCCCGCTAACCAGATCGTTACAAAGGGCATCTCCCATGTTCCGGAAGGACGTCACATATTTAGTGAGCTTTCAGTGAAGGAGAATTTGTTGATCGGTGCCTACACCGTTAAAGATGCAAGCGAGGTTGAGAAGAAGCTCCGCTCGGTGTACAAGACATTCCCTATCTTAGAGGAGAGGAGCGCTCAGCGAGGGGGGACTCTAAGCGGAGGGGAGCAGCAGATGCTGGCCATTGCTCGGGGACTGATGTCCGGTCCTCGACTGCTCATGCTGGATGAGCCTTCCCTCGGAATCATGCCCACGGTTGTAAGACAAATATTCGATATTGTAAAAAAGCTGCGCTCTCAAGGAACAACCGTTCTCCTGGTTGAACAGAACGTGAAGAAGGGTCTGGAAATTGCCGACAAGGCCTACGTACTTCAGACGGGAAGATGTGTACTTGAAGGGACCGGGGATGAGCTTTTGCGGTCCGATATGGTAAGGAAACATTACCTTGGCCTATAGGGAGCCAAAATATACTATGCAAGAAATTGGGATAGGGATAATTGGGGCTGGTTTCTCCGCAGACCTTCATGCCAGCTCACTTCACAGAATAAGAGGCAGGCTAAGGAATGTGAGCGTTAAAGTGGTGGGTGTTGCCTCCAGGAATAAAGACAGAGCCCAGGCGTTTGCCAAGAAGAATAATATTCCCTTTGCCTACACAGATTATCATAGTTTGCTTGAAAGGCACGAGATTAGTGTTATTGATATATGCGTGCCTAACCACCTGCACAAATCTCTCGCAATCGAGGCTGCCCAGGCGGGAAAACATGTTATTTGCGAAAAACCCCTGACCGGGTATTTTGGCGAAAACTTCGAGGGCCCAGAAGAGTTTGTCAGCAGCTCGGTGTCTAAATTGGAAATGCTGAAAAAAGCTTCAAAAAATGTTCAGGAAATGGTGAATGCAGCGAGAAGTAATAACGTCAAATTGATGTACGCTGAGAATTGGATTTATGCTCCGGCTATCGAAAAAGCGAAGCGGCTGATCAAAGCAAGTGGAGGGACATTATTTGAAATCAGGGCGGAAGAGAGTCATAGCGGTTCACATTCCAAGTATTCCAAACAATGGAAGTATTCAGGAGGAGGTTCCCTGATGCGCCTTGGTGCTCACCCAATCGGAGCAGCAATTCACCTTAAAAACTGCGAAGGACTGATAAGGGATGGTGAGCCTATTGGGGTTAAATCTGTAATTGCAACAACAGGCAATCTGACAAAAATTTCTTCTTTTGTCAAAGAACCAAAAAAATGGGTAGTGTCCGACTGGGAGGATGTTGAGGACTGGGGCACGGCCATCTTAACCTTTACTGATGGCTCCAAAGCAACGGTGATAACGTCGGATTGCGTGCTGGGGGGTGTCCGAAATAAGCTGGAGATTTGTCTATCCAATGCCTATATAAGCTGTAACATGAGTCCTAATACATGCTGTGAAGTTTTTGCTCCCGATGAGCGCGTTTTCCAGGATGAATATATAACCGAAAAGACGGAAACTAAAGCAGGCTGGAGTTTTCCCAGTCCCGATGAAGATTGGGTCAGGGGATACCCCCAGGAAATGGAAGATTTCATAGAGTCGGTTGTTCTTAACAGGGACCCTATCTCTGATGCAGATCTCGCCAGACAGGTAGTAGAAGTAATCTATGCCTCATACCTCTCGGCAGAAGAAAGAAGTGAAGTTGAGCTGGCCAATGTGTTAAGCGGCAAAGTCTGAAAGTTTGCTTGCCCTTGCATCTCTGCTTGTCCTCACTTTCCAGAATTCTCTCTTGAGGGAGTCTTTTCTTCCTGGAAGATAAGTCGTCTTGTTTTTTTAAGGACGATTCAATCAGATTATTCTCGTGCCCCTATGAAGGAGGGAATTTCAAGTGATCGATTTTGCCGGACTAAGGTTTAAGAACCCATTTGTTGTTGCTTCCGGTCCAGTTACAGCCTCCATTGATCTAATTAAACGAGCAGAGAAGGCCCGGGCATCTGCAGTCAGCACCAAACTGACCCTGCCAAAGGTTCCTTTTAGGTGCCAATTGAGACCCTATTCTCTTCCAGGTTTCGGGACTATAACACCAATGGACAGAAGATTGGAGGAGAAGGAAGGTCTAGAGCTTGTCAGAAAAGCAAAAAGGGCAACCTCGCTTATTATCTTTGCAAATATCTCCGCACCAAAAAGCTCCCTGGAAGACTGGCAAAAACTTGCGAAGGAGTTTGAAGAGGCAGGGGTGGACATAATAGAGGCGAACTTTTCATGTCCAAACATAGGATTGAGTCGGGAGCTGTTAAATAATACGGCAAAGGATGAGCTAACATCAGGAGCAGCAATACAGCAGGTACCTATGTTAGCAAAGAAGGTGACGAGACTCCTTAAAGAATCGGTCAAGATTCCGGTGGTTTGTAAATTATCTGCTGCTGCAGAGGATTTAGGTGAAGTAGCAGAGGCATGTGAAGATGGTGGGGCAGACGGAATATCCATTTATGGAGGAAGTGTTGGGCTTCCCCCTCCGGATATTTACGATGAGGCAAGGCCGCTTTATCCTCTTCTTGAGGGGGCAAGCTTTGGGGGCCTGACCGGACCTCAAACAAAATTCAGCACCTACAGGCTAGTGGCCCAGGTGGCAAGAAGGGTAAAGATTCCCATAGTCGCTTCGGGTGGAATAGGGAACTCAAGGGACGCGATTGAGATGATGATGTGGGGGGCAACACTGGTTTCAGCTTGTACATCCATAATGTGGTACGGTTTTGAAGTAGTAGAAGAGATTACCAGGGGAATTGAGAATTTCTTGAAAGAGCAGAACTATTCTTCTTGCAAAGACCTTGTAGGCAAAGCCCTCCAGTATCTTACCTCTTCTGAGAGGCTTAAGCTAATAGAGGGTTATGCTGATGTTGATCGAGATAAATGCGACGGGTGTGGTATATGTCTAAAACCAGGCCACTGCCAGGCTATTGAGCTTCAAGCTAAGAAAGCCTTTGTTGATCCCACCAGGTGTCTCGGTTGCGGAATATGTGTGGCACTCTGTCCTCGCGAAGCCATAGAACTAAGAAGTACATAGTCATCTTGCCATGTAGGAGGCATAGGGGATGAAAAGAAACTTCGAGGCAAAAATCCTGAAGGATTTGACTCTGGCAGTTGAAAACTACGATTCCCAAGCTGTGGAAAGTATTTGTAATACAGCTATAGCTCAGAATCTGGACCCAGTTCAGGGTATTGAAGAAGGGCTGGCAAAGGGAATGGAAGAGGTGAGCCGGAAGTTTGAAGCTGAGGAGATATTCTTGCCGGAGCTCATAGTGGCAGGGGAGGCTATGAAGAAGGGTATCAGGATCCTTGAGCCTCACCTCGAGGCATCAAGGAAGGAAAGAAAGAATATTGGGAAGGTTGTTATGGGAACGGTAGCAGGTGACGTTCACGATTTGGGAAAGCAGATTGTATCTCTTCTTTTTTTCATCGCAGGATTTGAGATCCAGGACCTCGGAATCAATGTGCCCGCGGAAAGATTCGTTGAGGCGGTGAGAAAGCTTCAACCTGACATGCTTGGCCTTTCTGCACTCATGACTACCACCATTCCACAGCAGAAGCACGTAATCGATGCCTTGAGGAGCCATCACCTAAGAGAAAAGGTAGTTGTCATGGTGGGCGGTGCGGCCACAGACGAGGAGTGGGCTGAAGAGATAGGAGCTGACGGTTGGGCTCCAAACGCGGTTTTAGCGGTAAAGGAAGCCAAGGCCTTGATGAGGAGGGAATGAATGGCACAGCCCAAATTGGAGTTTTTGACTGCAGAGGAAGTAGAATCAATACACCTCACGTCTCTTAAGATACTGGAGGAGACGGGGGTAATTTTCCCTGTGAAAGAGGCTCTGGGTGTTTTTCATGAGAGAGGTGCGAAAGTCAATCATGAGACGGGATTGGTGAAGATTCCTCCCGATATCGTCGAGGAGGCTATAGCCAAAGTTCCCCCTCAAGTTACTCTCTTCGCCCGGGATCCTAAATACGATGTTCCGGTGCAAAAAGACACCGTTACCTTTGGGACTATTGGCAACGCCACGCATGTTCTTGATCTTGAAACGGGAGAGCGAAGGAGGGCAACCAACAGGGATCTAGCGGATATTACCAGGGTTATAGATGCATGCCAGAACATACTCCATCTGGAGCCTCAGGTGACACCGCAGGACGTGCCTAAAGAGGCGTCCTATCAGTACTCCTGGGCCACCACCCTCAAGAATACCGTAAAACATGTACGTCTTTCAGCTCACGGCAAAGATGGAGTTCAAGACGGTATTAAGATGGGCTCTGCTATCGCGGGCGGACAACAAGCTCTAAAGACGAAGCCCTTCATATCCTTTATGGCTCTCATTCCTAGCCCCTTGGCACATGATCCCACTGTCTGTGAGGGTTTCATGGAAGCGGCCAGACTGGGTTTTCCCATCTGGTTTGAGTCTGGTCCCGTAGCCGGGGCCTCTGCGCCAGTCACCCTGGCAGGAGCTCTGGCTCTTAATAATGCTGAGGTTCTCAGTGGAATTGTGCTAGCTCAGTTGGTGAGACCCGGTACTCCTGTAATTTACGGGAGTTTCTTAAGAATTATGGATATGCGAACGGGGAATGTCTCTATATCCAGTCCTGAGTTCTGCATCTTTCGTCCTTGCATAGCATCTCTTGCGCGCTACTACAAAATGCCTAGCTGGGCAGGCGTAATGCTCAATGACGCCAAGATAATTGACTGTCAGGCAGGTTACGAGAAGGCCTTGAGTGCTCTTATGTCTGCTCTGGGAGGGGTAAATCTTCTCTGCGGCATGCAACTCGATAACGAACACATAGTGAGTGCTGAGGATATGGTGGTTAATGATGAGATTGTTGGAGCCGTTCTTCGGATCTTGAGAGGATTCGACGTAAATAAAGAAACCCTTGCCCTGGAAGTGATAGATGAGATAGGGCCTCGGGGAGTATTCTTGAGGTCCAGACACACTATGGACCATTACCGGAGGGAACTCTGGTCCCCTTCGATTACTGAGAGGAGTACCTGGACTGAATGGAAGGCAAAGGGTGAGCCTGACATGTGGAAAGTTGCCCGCGAAAGGACCAAGAAAATTCTAAAGACTCACGAGCGTGAGCCTCTTTCTCACCAGGTTGCTTCTGAGCTTGATGCTATTGCCCGGCAGGCAGCAAAAAGGCTGGTAAAGACATAAGAGTCAGTTTTTGAGAAAAAAGTCACTATTCTTCTTTAAATAGTCACAGGTTTTTCAATCTCAAATTGCATATTTTTCGCAGTTTTCTTCACCACGATATATTTTTGCCATAATTTGTCATTCCTGGGTAGAGGCTCTGAATCATTGAGACTGTGAAAGTAAAGATGAGGTCCACGACTTTCCCTCCGAATTCTGGCTGCTCCCATAATCATTTTGGCCACGGTTAGAAGATTCCGGGTTTCCAAAGCAAAAACGAGACCCCTCTTATCGACGCGAATTCCCTGTTCCTGTATTTCCGCTAGCTTCTTGAGTCCCTCACCCAGTCCTTCCTTCGTCCTCATGATAGTTGCGCACTGGAAAAGCAGGTCCTGGATCTTGCTTCGAA
>JAUWAK010000015.1 GCA_030602105.1 Candidatus Aerophobota bacterium
ACCAACGTCGCGCGCGCCCTGGTAGGAATCATTACCCAGATAAGTTTTGACCATATGGATAAATTGGGTCACAATCTTGCCTCTATAGCTAGAGAAAAAGTCGGAATTATCAAAGAAGGAATAGATGTGGTCAGTTCCCCCCAGGAAGACACAGTTTCTTCCGTCATTGAAGAGGCTTGCCGGGAAAAAAAAGCTCACCTATTCCGGGTGGGGAAAGAAATCAGTTTTGAGCTTTTGGACGCAAGTCCTGACGGTCAAAGATTCCTGGTGGAAACGACTGCCAGAAGTTACCCCGATCTTTTTCTCTCCCTTCTGGGTCAACATCAGGTCATCAATGCAGCCACGGCCATTGGGGCAGTGGATCTGCTTGAAAGCTACGGAATCCTCATCCCGAGGAAAGCTATTGTTGAAGGACTTAGGAAAGTTGAGTGGACAGCAAGAATTCAGGTTATTTCCAAGGATCCTCTTATCATTGTCGACTGCGCTCACAATGGCGCTTCGGCACTGGCACTATCCAAATGCCTTAGAGAGCTTTTTCCAGGGAAGAGAATCATCCTGGTTCTAGCTATCCTACAAGACAAAGATGTGAAGGAGATAGGAAGAGCACTTTTTCCGCTGAGCGATAGAGTCATTCTGACCAAGGCTGACAGCCCCAGGTCTATGGAACCCGAGGAGATAAAAACGCTGCTTGGAGATCTGTGTTCGGGAAAAACAGTTATCACCAGAAACGCTCGGGAGGCAGTGAAGTATTCTCTTCGCCTCACCAGCCCAGAAACTCTTATTTGTTTTGCTGGTTCTTCTTATCTTGCCGGTGAGGTGCTGGCTCTGATGAACAAATCTGCTAAGTCAGGTGCAAAAAAGGAAGAGAGAGGAGGTAAAACATGCCTAAGGGTATAGCCGCCTCCCCTGGAATTGCTGTAGGAAAGGCCTACATTCTGGAAAAGGAGGAGTATTGCATCCTGGAATACAAGATAAAAAAGGAAGAAGTAGAAGGGGAATTAGAGAGATTCGAGGTGGCGGTAGAAAGCTCAAAGAAGGATCTGGGCAAAATTAAGAAAAGGGTCGAGGAACAACTGGGAGAAAAGGAAGCTTACATTTTCCAGGCTCACCTCTATATCCTGGAAGATCCCCTCTTTGTCCAGGACATCACCAAAAGGATAAGAAGACAGAGGCTAAATGCCGAGGCAGCAGTAAGAAGAACTCTTAAGGTCTTTGAAGCAAAATTTGCTTCCGCCCGAGCGGAGTTTATCCGGAGGAGATTCGGTGATGTGGAGGACGTAGGAGAACATATCCTGCGGAACCTCCTCAAGCGGCCCACCCTAACTCTTTCTCATCTTGAAGAGAAGATAATTGTAGTGGCGAATGATCTTGCCCCTTCGGACACCGCTTCCATGCAGAAGAGCAACATTCTTGGCTTCGCCACCAATGTGGGAGGAAGAACCTCTCACAGCGCTATAATGGCTCGGTCTATGGAAATTCCTGCCGTGGTTGGTCTGGGGAGTATTACCAGTAAGGTTCAACCTGGATCAGTTGTCATCTTGGACGGAAACAGGGGCCGGGTCATTGTGAATCCCACCTCTCGGCAACTGGCAAACTACCGGACGGAAAAAGAGAGATTTATTTCTCATAGGAAAGAACTGGAGATCTTGAGGTCCCTTCCTCCTCAGACACTGGATGGTCGAGAGGTAGGCCTGGCAGCTAATATCGCTGGACCAGAGGAAGTAGATCTTGCTGTAAGAGAGGGAGCAGAAGGAATAGGACTTTACCGTACCGAGTATCTTTACATGAATAGAAGCACCTTGCCTTCCGAAGATGAACAGATGGAAGCGTACAAAAAAGTGCTGGAGAAGGCGGCTCCTAGCTCCGTAATCATCCGGACTCTGGATCTGGGAGGAGACAAATTCCTCTCACACTTCCCCGTGCCAGCAGAGATCAATCCTTTCATGGGCTGGAGAGCCATAAGACTGTGTTTGGAAAGAGTTGACATTTTTGAAACTCAGCTGCGAGCTATCTTGAGAGCGTCTCGATTCGGCAATGGTAAAATCATGTATCCAATGATCTCCGGAGTAGAAGAAGTCAGGAAAGTGAGACGCATCCTGACTGGAATAAAGGAGAAATTGAAAAGGGAAGGTACTCCCTTCGCTGAAAACGTGGAAACGGGGGTCATGATTGAAATTCCCTCAGCTGCTATCATAGCCGACCTTCTGGCCAAGGAGGTCGATTTCTTCAGTCTGGGTACCAATGACTTGATTCAGTACAGCCTGGCTGTGGATCGGGTTAATGAAAAAGTGGCTTACCTCTACCAGCCTCTTCATCCTACTATCTTGAGACTAATCGATAATGTCGTCAAATGTGCTCATCGAGAGAACATCTGGGTGGGAGTATGCGGAGAAATGGCCAGTGATCCTCTCTCTGTCCTCATCCTCCTGGGGCTGGGAGTGGATGAATTCAGCGTTGCACCAACCAGCCTCCTGGAAATAAAGAAGATTATTAGAAATACGAACTGGGAAGAGGTCCAAGGGATTGCGGCGAAGCTCCTCAAATCCAAAACCTCCCCTGAGGCAAAGAGGTTCGCTGAGAGAAGGCTATCCCAAAGAATTAAGAGGATTGTGCAAGGCAATTACAGTGCTGGATGATTTGAAAAGAATAGAAGCCATTGACAGAAAGAGAATGAGGGATCTCTTGTTGGAGTTCCCCCTTCATTGCGAGAAAGCACACCGGTTGGCAGAGGACTACCCTATTCCGGAGGAGCTTTCAAAGAAAAGGGAGAGGATTATCATATGTGGACTGGGAGGATCAGCCATAGGAGGAGAGATTTTGAAAACACTGCTCTACAATGAGCAAGATGTAGCTGTTTTCATCAACCGAAACTACTCTCTGCCAGAATTCGCCAACAGAGAAACCCTGGTTTTTGCGGTGAGTTATTCAGGAAATACAGAAGAAACCCTGGCCGCATATAGGGAAGCCAGGAAGAAAGCTTGCCCAATTTTCTGTATCTCCTCCGGTGGTAAGCTTTCCCGGATAACCCAGGACGATAACGTTCCGTGTCTCGCCATTCCCCCCGGGATGCCCCCTCGGTATGCTCTAGGCTACCTGTTTATTCCCATGTTAAGAATGTTAGAGAGAGCGGACTGGGTGAGATCCCATGATTATGAGGAGCTTTCCCAGATCCTGGAAAATGTTCGAGATAGACTCACCCCCTCGGTCCCCACCAGGGAAAACCTGGCCAAACAGACTGCACAGGACCTTTACGGAAAAGTACCCCTCATCTGGGGAGTAGAGGGAAGAACAGATGTGGTAGCACACCGACTGAAGACGCAGTTCAACGAAAACAGCAAAATTCTGGCCTTTTGGGATGTCTTTCCAGAGCTGAACCACAATGAAATCGTAGCATGGGGAGGAGAAGGAAAGATAGACTTAAAAAACTTCTATCCTATATTCATCCGAGAGGAAGGCGAACAAGAGAAGATCAGAAAAAGAATAGAGATTACTCAAGAGCTGCTCGAGAAGGTGGGAATAAAGGGAAAAGAGGTATGGACAGAGGGTAAGGATTTACTCTGCAAGATTCTGTCCTCGATATATACCGGAGATTGGATCAGCTTCTATCTGGCCCTCATACAGGGAATAGATCCCAGTCTAATAGCGCCTATTGATTTTCTAAAGGCGAAGCTCTCTCAATAGGTACGAGGGAAAAAGTTCCGAGATATTTCTTGACTCTGAACAAGAAAACAATATGATGCAACCAATGCGAGGATACGAATTTATCAATCACACAGCAGATTTGGGCATTAGAGTGAGTGGCCCATCACTTGAAGAACTTTTTGAAAATGCTGCTTGGGCAATGTTTGATCTCATAGTGGATCTAGACACGGTCGAGGTACGAGATGAGGCGACTATTAGAATTAGAGGAGGAGAGCGTGAAGAACTTTTGGCCGATTGGCTGCGAGACCTACTCTACCGCTACAATGGCCATGAATATCTCTTGAAGGAGTTCAGAATAGAAAAGATAAGCCCCCGGGGCCTCAAGGCAAGAGTAAGGGGAGAAAAACTGGATATGTCACGCCACAGTCTAAAAAGAGAAATAAAAGCCGTGACCTATCATGATCTTGAAATTAGAAAGCTAAACCGGGAGTGGCAAGCTCAAATCATTTTCGATATATAAGGAAGGTAAACCCCGTGCCTGAGGAATATAGACTGAAAAAAATAGATGATTACCGCTGGGAAATTCCCAAATCAGAGGGGATGAGGGTACCCGGCCTGCTTTATACAGATGAGAAGATGCTCAAAGTACTGGAAACAGACCGCACCCCCCTTCAGGTGAAGAATGTTGCCTACCTTCCCGGAATAGTCAACTACTCGCTGGCTATGCCTGACATGCACTGGGGATACGGGTTTCCCATCGGGGGAGTAGCCGCTACTGATCCAGAGGAAGGAGGGGTTATTTCTCCGGGAGGAATTGGTTATGACATCAACTGTGGGGTGAGGCTTCTAAGAACTAATCTTACTCTCCCCGACATAAAGGATAGGCTGCACAATCTTTTGGCAGGCTTATTCAGCAACATTCCCTGTGGAGTTGGCTCCACTTCTTCCCTCAGGCTATCCTCTCGGGAGCTAAAAACGGTACTACGGGATGGGGCAAAGTGGGCAGTGAAGAGGAGCTACGGTCAGGAAGATGACCTGGAGCGAACAGAAGACTACGGGGCCATGCCGGGTGCGGATCCGGAAAAGGTAAGTCAAAAAGCACTAAAGAGAGGTACTAATCAACTGGGAACTCTGGGGTCAGGTAACCATTTCCTGGAAATCGACCTGGTAGAGAAAATTTACCTACCAGAAATCGCAGAAGTCTTTGGGTTGGAAGAAGGGCAAATTGCTGTGGCCATTCATTCCGGGTCTCGCGGTCTGGGCTATCAAGTCTGCGACGATTATCTAGCAGTAATGCGCCAAGCAATAGAGAAATATAAGATATCCCTTCCTGACAGACAGCTCTCCTGCGCTCCTCTTTCTTCACCTGAAGGCCAGGATTATTTCGCTGCTATGGCCAGTGCTGCTAATTTTGCCTGGACCAACCGCCAGGTAATGACTCATTGGACAAGAGAGGTAATCCAGAGGGTTCTTGGCATCTCTCCCAAAGCTTTGGGTATGAGACTAGTCTACGATGTTTGCCATAATATTGGCAAATTCGAACTCCACTCCTGGGATGGAAAAAAGAAGAGACTATTAGTTCACCGAAAAGGAGCCACCAGAGCCTTTCCTGCCCATCATCCCCAGGTACCGGGTGTATACCGTGAAGTGGGACAACCTGTTTTGGTCCCTGGAGATATGGGAACTAATTCTTATGTAATGGTAGGTACAAAGCTAGCCATGGAGCAGACTTGGGGAAGTACCTGCCATGGAGCAGGAAGGGTAATGAGTCGTTCCAAGGCAAAGAAAGCGGCCCGTGGAAGAGCTCTGGAAAAGGAGCTAGAGGAAAGAGGAATCCTCGTTATGGCCAAGGGATGGGCGACCGTTGCAGAGGAGATGCCTGAGGCTTACAAGGATGTAAATGAAGTGGTGAGAATAGTGGAAAAAGCTGGTCTTTCCCGAAAGGTGGCAAAACTAAGACCTCTTGGGGTAATTAAGGGATAGTCACCTCAGGAGTCTTTAAGCAACTTGTATTCGATGGAATCGAGGAGAGCTTCGCAGCTTGCCTCAATGATATTAGGAGAAACTCCTACTGTTCCCCACCGACTTTCCTTATCCGTTGATTCAATGAGAACTCTGGTTTTAGCTCGCGTGCCTGCCCTGGCATCGAGAATCCTTACCTTGTAATCGGCTAGATGCATTTGATGCAGCTGAGGGTATTCTTCCTCAAGTGCTTTGCGCAGAGCATTATCCAGAGCATTCACGGGACCATTTCCCTCAGCCACTGTATGGTAGAGTTTGCCTTTCACCCTCACCTTGACCGTAGCCTCGGAGATTAGTCTAGTGCCATGTCTTCCTCTTTCCACGGCCACCCTAAATCCTTCCACATTAAAGAGTTTCTTGTAGCGGCCATCTGTCTTCCTCACCAAAAGCTCAAAGGAGCCCTCAGCCCCTTCAAATTCATACCCCTTATTTTCCAGCACTTTGATATTCTCAATGACTCTTTTACTCAAGGTAATTTTTTTCTTCCGCCCCATTCCTTTTTCTCCCTTGAGCTGGTAGAGAACATTACTTCTTCCCGCTAACTCGCTAATTAGAACTCTTCTCTCGTTTCCTACCAATCTTGGATCGATATGCTCATAGGTCTTCTCATCTCTGGTGATGGCGGATGCGTGAATTCCTCCCTTATGAGCAAATGCTGATTTACCAACATAGGGCTGGTGGTTGTTGGGAGAAAGATTAGCCAGCTCGTTTACCAGACGAGAGGTTTCGGTGAGAGATCTGAGTCCCCCTGGCGAGATGCAGTGAAAACCCAATTTCACTTCCAGGGTAGGGATAATTGTGCAAAGATCCGCGTTTCCACATCTTTCTCCGTAGCCATTTATGGTACCCTGAATGTGATTCACTCCTGCCCGTGCCGCTGTGATGGAATTTGCTACCGCCATACCCGCATCATTGTGGGTATGGATGCCCAAAGGATATTTCATCTTTTCCTGAACTTCATGGATGATCTCCCCTATCTCATAGGGCATTGAACCTCCGTTGGTATCACAAAGTACCAGACAGTCTGCTCCTGCCTGCGAGGCAACCTTAAGGGTCTCAAGGGCATAATGAGGGTTGGCTTTGTAACCATCAAAGAAGTGTTCTGCGTCAAAAAGTACCTCTTTTCCTTCCTCCTTGAAGAATTGTATGGAATCCCCTATCATGCGAAGGTTTTCTTCTTTGTCAGTTCGCAGTGCCTTCTCTACATGCAAAACCCAACTCTTTCCAAAGAGAGTAACCACATCCGTGCCTGCCTCCAGTAGGGCATGAAGATTAGGATCTCTATCCGCCCGGACACCCCTCCTCCGGGTGCTTCCAAAAGCAGCTATTTTAGCTTTCTTGAAAGAGATTGCCCTTATCTTTTTGAAGAACTGAATGTCTTTGGGATTCGAACCAGGCCAACCTCCCTCAATATAGCTCACTCCCAGTCTATCCAGTTCTTTGGCTATTTCCATTTTGTCCATTACGGAAAAGGAGATTCCCTCTGCCTGCGTTCCATCCCTCAGTGTGGTGTCGTAGATTTTGATCTTCATACTACTTACCTTTAGCTTTGATATATCCCCCGAGGCCCCCCTTCTTGATTATCTCCTGCAGAAAAGAGGGAAAAGGGGCGATTGCATAGGTTTCCCCTTTGGTCAAATTGGTAAGTTTCGCTTCTCCTATATCCACCCGCAGTTCGTCTCCTTCATCTGTGGCGAGGGAAGCTTTGGCAGACTCTAGAACAGGAAGACCTATATTAATAGAATTGCGGAAAAAAATTCGGGCGAATGAGATAGCAATAATGCAGCGGACCCCCGAGGCCTTCAAGGCCAGAGGGGCATGTTCCCTTGAGGATCCGCACCCAAAATTCCTTCCCACAACCAAAATCTTCTTCTCCCCAAGCTTTCCCAGGAATTCTGGATCAATCCCTTCCATGCAGTGTTTGGATAGCTCCTCTGGATCAGTAGTGGTGAGATATCTTGCGGGAATGATCTCGTCGGTATTGATATTGTCTCGGTACTTTAGGGCCCTACCTTCTATGATCACTATTTGATCCTCTCCTTTACTTTGTCCACAACCTCGAGTGGAGAAGGTACTCCACCTCCCAGTCTACCATAAAAGTGTACAGGAATCTTTTTCCCTACGGCTAGCTTGACATCTTCCAGCATTTGACCTTCGCTTAACTCTACAACAAAAGCAAACTTAACCTTATCGGTCAGCTCCTCAACTGCCTCATAGGGAAAAGGCCACAGGGTTATGGGGCGGAACAATGCTGCCCTGATTCCCTCTTCAGCCAATCGCCTGACCACGTCCCTCAATATACGGGCCATGCTTCCATAAGCTATGAGAATAATTTCTGGATCTCGTCCGTTAACCAGCTCGTATCTTATCTCCTGGCGAGTCATTCTGAGATATTTCTTCTGAAGCTCCTTGTTATGCTCCTCCAGGACACCCTCCTCAAGGTATAGGGATCTTATGAGATTGGGGCTTCTTCCTCGAGCCCCACTGACAGCCCAATCTTTCTTCACATTCTTTCTTGCAGCCGCCTTCTTGAACTGGACTCCTTCCATCATTTGTCCCAGGATGGCGTCAGCCAATACTATCACTGGATTTCGATATTTGTCCGCTAGCTCAAAAGCTAGTCTGGTCAAGTCGGCCATCTCCTGCACAGAATAGGGAGCCAAAACAATAGTATGGTAATCTCCATGCCCCCCTCCCCGAGTAGCCTGAAAATAATCTCCCTGAGCAGGAGCGATATTTCCCAGCCCCGGACCTCCCCTCATTATGTTCGCAATGACGGCGGGAAGCTGAGCCCCGGCTAGATAGGAAATTCCCTCCTGTTTCAGGCTAACACCTGGACTGGACGAAGAAGTCATAGCCCTAGCTCCTGCTGTCGCGGCACCATAAACCATATTGATAGCCGCAATCTCACTCTCCGCCTGAAGGAAAACTCCCCCCACCTGCCTCATTCTTTTGGCCATATAGGCTGGTATTTCTGACTGAGGCGTGATCGGATACCCAAAATAGTAGTAACATCCAGCCCGCACAGCAGCTTCGGCCAAGGCGTCGTTTCCCGACATCAGTATCTTTTGAGGCACTTATCAGTCCTCCCGTCGTACTTCATGGAATCCTAATCTCCCATAGCCAATCTGACTACGTCCTGATAGGTTACCAAAAAAAGCAGGCTAATCAGAATAAGGAAACCTATATAATGGACCAGCTCCTCTTTTTTGAGATCCAGTGGTTTTCCCCTTATCCCCTCCACCAGCAAAAAAAGGAGTCTGCCACCGTCCAAGGCAGGAATGGGGAAAAGATTCAACAATCCTATGTTTATGGATAGAAGAGCGGTGACAATCAAAAAAGAAGAAACTCCCATTCTGGCACTTTCTCCCACAAATTGGGCGATTCCCACCGGTCCCCTAACTCCCACAATGGGGACTTCGCCAGTTATCATTCCCCATATAGCAAAGAAGATGGCTCTGGTCAGAACGAATGCTTCCTGTGCTCCCTTGGCTAACGAGGTGATAGGATCTTCTCTTTTGAGAACTCTCACCGGAGATATCCCCACCATCTTTCTACCCGCTTCCGGGTAAAAAACAGGCCTCACCCTCATATCAAAGATTCTATCATTCCTTTGAATTTTCAGTTTTAGGATCTCTTCCTCACTGTTCTTTATAGAAAAGGCCAGATCCTCCCAGTTGTCTATAGACTCATCATTAATCTCAATAATCCTGTCCCCCGGAGAAAGACCCGAGGAGGCGGCTGGTGATCCCTCGGTAACTTCCCCAATAATAGCTTCTTCAAGATTGAAGGTGTAAAAACCTATCATGAAAGTGAGAGCCAACAGGATGACGGCCACCAGATAATTGGTTACGGATCCTGCGCACAGCACCAGAACCCTTCTGCCGAGGGGCTGCTTGCGGAAACCTCGTTCTGAGTGCTCCTCTCCTGGCTCCATTCCAGCTATCTTCACGTAGCCACCAAAGGGAATGGCGGATATGCGATATTCTGTTTCTCCTCTCTTGAATCCCCAGAGCCTCGGACCCAGGCCAAAGGAAAACCTGTCTACTTTCATGCCGCAAATCTTGGCCATCAAAAAATGCCCTATCTCATGAGGCAGAATCAAGAGAACAAAGACAAAGATTACGAAAACGGCGCTAACTATCAATCTTTCCCACCAACTCTCGAGTTTTTTCCCTTGCCCATTCGTCCACTTCCAAAATCTCCTCCAGACAGGGGTTAGCAATAACCCGGTGCTGCCCCATTACCCTTTCAATAAGTCTAGCGATTCCGGGAAAAGTGATCCTGCGACTGAGAAATGCCCTGCCCGCCTCCTCATCCACAGCATTGAAAACCGCAGGCAGAGTGCCTCCTTCTTTTCCTGCACGGTAACCCAACCTTAGGGCAGGAAATTTCTCATAGTCCGGAGACTCAAAACTCAGTCTATCCAGCTGGGAGAGCCCTAGATGGGGAAGATGGCTCGCCCGTCTCTCCGGAAAATTCAAGGCATAGTGAATAGGTAGACGCATATCCGTAATACCCAGTTGGGCTAAGATTGAGCCATCCACAAACTCTACCAGAGAGTGAACAATAGATTGAGGGTGAATAAGTATTTCTATTCTGTCGAGTTCTATTTCGAACAAATGGGAAGTCTCTATTACCTCCAGCGCCTTGTTTGCCAAAGTGGCTGAATCCAGACTGACCTTAGGCCCCATGTCCCAACGGGGATGAGACAGAGACTGCTCCGGAGTTATCTTGCCAAAATCTCCTTGCCAATCCCGAAAGGGACCTCCGGAAGCAGTGAGATACATTCTCCTTACGTCTTCTATCCGGTGTCCCTGCAAACACTGGAAAATAGCTGATTGCTCACTATCAACCGGAATCAGTAAATTGCCCCTCTGATGAGCCTCTTCCATCAATAACCTTCCGGCCATAACCATACTTTCTTTATTAGCCAGACCCACGTTACGGCCGCTATTCAGAGCTTTCATAGTGGGAATGAGGGCAGCTTTCCCCACAATACAGGATAGAATCAAGTCCGCAGGCAAAGATTCTATCAACTCCAGGATTCCTTCCTCACCCCCGAAAATCTTCACCCCTCTCCTCAAGCCTTCAAGCTTTGACACATTCTTTTTATTGGCCAGGGCAACTGCCGAAGGGCTGAATTCTTGTGCCTGCTGCTTCAGAAGTCGCCAATTGTCTTTTGCGGTAAGTCCAATCACTTCAAAATATTGACTCTCCGCTCGAACGACCTCCAGAGCTTGCTTTCCAACGGAACCTGTGGAACCAAGAATGACTATTCTTTTTCTCAACTTAGATGGACATCCCCTGCCTATTTCCTGACCAAGATTAGCTAGCCTTGCAGAGTGCCAGGGATGGGCAAGCTCGGTTTTTCGAATGCCTGGTGCTCTAAGGCAAGGAACTACTTCTCTTTTCAACCATTGGAATTTTTCTATATTCCGATGATGAAGTATCTCAGGTAGTGATAAAAAACAGGAGCGGTGAAAAGCAAACTGTCAAACCTGTCGAGCACCCCGCCATGCCCTGGGAGAATGAAACCAAAGTCTTTCCTCTTCACCTCTCGCTTTAGCATAGATTCAAAGAAGTCTCCTAACTGCCCCATCACGCCTGTCAAAACTCCCAGAATGACTAAATGAAGGAAAGGGAAGGAAAGCCAGGCTTGCGAGATAAAAATGGCCACGCAGCTCAGTAAGACTCCCCCCATAAGACCTTCAAGCGACTTATTTGGGCTAATATGGGGAAAAAGCTTGTGCTTGCCGCCAACCATCCCTATGAAATAGGCCCCCGAATCACCCATCCAGGTGACGAAAAAGACTGTAAGGACAAGCTTTCCCCCTAATCCAGGAATGGCTCTCAGCATGATAACATGGCTGAGCAGTAAGCTGATATAGAGAATCCCTCCCAGGGTTAGAAAGACACTGACGGAACTTCCTTGGACACGGAATTTAAAGAATTGCCGCAGCGAAACGAAAAGGACAATGAAGACCAGTACCAAAGGCAGAATCCCTGCGCCCCCGAGGTAAATAGAAACAGGCAGCAGGATACCCAGTATCACTCCTTCTTGAGGCAGAAGCTTTATCCCTGCACTGCCCATCCCCTGGTAGAACTCAATAAGAGCAACTCCAATAATGGCACCGGTTAGACACAGAAAAGGTATGCCTCCCCACCAGATAAACACAATAAGGACCGGCACAAAAACAGCTGCCACCAATACCCTTTTCAGGAGCAACTCATTCTTCCTCTAATCCTCCAAACCTTCTCTTTCTCCTGGCATAATCCGTGATGGCCTTGATGAATTCTTCTTTTCCAAAATCGGGCCAAAGAACGTCCGTGATCCACAGCTCCGTGTAAGCAATTTGCCATAGCAGGAAATTGCTTATTCTTTGCTCCCCACTTGTCCTGATCAAAAGGTCCGGGTATGGCTGATCCTCAGTATACAAATACTTTTTAAAGAGGTTCACATCTATTTGTCCGGAAACCAGAGTTCCCTTCTTGATTTCCCCTGCAATTTTTTTTGCCGCATCCACGATTTCCTCTTGGCCTCCATAGTTTATGGCCAAGTTAAGCTGGACCCTATCATTATTCTGGGTCATTCTCATTGTTTTCTCGATCTTCTTTTGCAGGTTCCGAGGGAGCTCCTCCCTTCTTCCAATAACTCTGAGCCGAATGCCCTTTTTTTGTAAATCCCGGACTTCATTATCGAGGTATGTCTCAAATTTTTTCATTAGGAAACGAACTTCCTCTCGGGGTCTTTTCCAATTCTGGCACGAAAAGGCATAGATGGTCAGGAATTTTATTCCTAGATCCAAGCACATCTGCAGCATCTCCCTTATTTTGTCGATCCCGACCCGGTGTCCTTCGTTTCGAGGCAGACCTTTTTCCCTGGCCCATCTGCCATTACCGTCCATAATGATAGCGACGTGTTGAGGAATCCTGTCCCGGGACAAATCAACGTTCTTCATCTCTTCACCAGACTAAACAAGAAATGCGCCTCAGCAACGACCTCTTCAGCTACTGTACTGACTGCCTCAACCCTCCCCATGGTCTTCCTCAAGTTTAATATCCTTACCCGGGTAACTAATTGATCTCCGGGGACTACCGGCCTTCTAAACCTTGCCTTATCAATCCCGGCAAAATAGGCCAGCTTTCCCTGATTCTCAGTCTTGCCTAAGAGATAAACTCCAGCGACCTGAGCCATAGCCTCAATAATGAGCGCTGCCGGGACTACAGGGTGCCCTGGAAAATGACCTTTAAAGAAAGGCTCGTTGATAGTTATGTTCTTCAGCCCCACGATCTCCTTGTCTTTCAGGCTCAATATCCTATCTACCAGAAGAAAAGGGTAACGATGAGGAAGTATGTCATTGATGGCATTGATGTCAAGTGAGATGACCTCTTTGTCTTCCCTAAGATTTTCCAGTTTAACTACCAGTTTGACATTGAAAAGGTGTCCAGCCTTTACTGCTATAATATGAGCCTGAATAGGACCGCCTAACAGATAAAGATCACCGATTAGATCCAATATTTTATGGCGAACCGGCTCATTGGGAAATCTGAGGCCTTCTTTGTTAATAACACCCTCCTTACCGATGACCACAGCGTTCTCCAGAGATCCACCTTGGACTAATCCCGCTTTCTTCAGCTCTTCCACTTCCTCCATGAATCCAAAGGTTCGGGAGGGAGCAATCTCCCCAATGAAAGTGTCTTCATCAATGGTGAATTCACCAAATTGGGATTTTAAGGGAGAAAAAGGAAAGTCGACAGTATAGGTAATCTTAAATTCAGGGCAGGGAAGAACAACCAGTCTTCTAGTACCCTCTTCCATCCATAGGGGCTCTTTCAAGGTAAACATGCGGCGCGGAGCATCTTGGACTTCAGTTCCTGCCTCCTGGATTAATTTCACGAAGGGTAGAGCACTTCCATCAGCCACTGGGACTTCCTCTCCATCGATCCCTACCCTCACATTGTCTATCGCCAGGCCGGCCAGGGCAGCTAGAATATGCTCGATAGTGTGAACTCTCACCTTTTCATCCCCAATGCTGGTGCCCCGCTTGTTGCTTGTGACCCTATTGGTTCTAGCACTGATTTCGGGTTCCCCCGGCAAATCCCGGCGGATGAAGACAACTCCCTCATCCACAGAAGCCGGTTCCAGAGTCAAAGTAACGTCCTTGCCCATATGAAGTCCTACCCCTTTGTAGGAAACAACCCTTCCCACAGTCTTTTGCTTGTCCATTATCTATTCCTCTCCCTTGATTCCTCCAGTTTTTTGACTCTTTGCATAAGCTCAGGCAGACGGTTCATAATGGCCCATATTTTCTTTTGCTTGGAATGGGATCTTGCCGGAAATCCAGAGACAAACCTATTGGCCCCTACGTCTTTGGTGACCCCGGACTTGGCAGCCACCATAGTGTTTTCCCCGATACTCACATACTCAGTAACGCCGGCTTGACCAGCCAGAATAACTCCATCTCCTATGGTAGAGCTACCTGAGATACCTACCAAGGCCACCACCGCCACATTCCTGCCCAAAGTAACGTTATGGGCTATATGAACAAGATTGTCGATTTTGCATCCTGACCCGATACGTGTCTCACCGAGAGTAGCCCGGTCTATAGCCACATTAGCCCCAATTTCCACTTCATCCCCGATGATTACCCTGCCCACTTGGGGGATCTTGTAATAGGAACCATCGTCTTTCTTAATGAATCCGAAACCGTCTGAGCCTATCACTGCACCCGGGTGAATGATAACTTCCCTTCCCAGGATCGTCCCGTCGGTGATGATTACTTGAGGATGAATGAGACTGCCTTCACCCACCACAACCTGCCTGCCGAGATAGACCTGAGCACAAATACAGACATTATCTCCTATCTTTGCCCCTCCTCCCACCACTGCACAGGGGCCAATACTCACATTGCTGCCTACCTTAACACCTCTTCCCAGCACGGCTGTGGGGTGAATCCCCGAAAAATCGGGTAGACCTGGAGGGTGAAAAAGCCCTATAAGATGAGCGAAAGCCAGACGAGGATTCTTTATTCTGATAAAGGGTTTGGGGAAATCCTGAACCTCCAAGGGTACAATCACCGCTGAGGCGCATCCTTTTTTGGCCATACGCAGAAACTTGTCAGAAGCAGCAAAGGTGATCTCTCCTTGTTCCGCCTCTTCCACCTTGGCGACCCCATAAATAGCTATATTCTCATCCCCTCCCGCACTCCCTCCTACTAAATGAGCGAGCTCCTTCAGACTTTTTTTCATTGTCCCGATCGGTAATTCTGATTTAAGCGCGAAAGAACCTCTTCAGTCAGGTCAAATTCCACCTCAGGCGTGGCGTAGAGCAAAGCGTCCTTATCAAAGACCAGCCGGTATCCCCCTTTCTCGGCAATGCCTTTTATAGTGGAACGAATATCTGCCGAAATCTCCTCAGAATACCTGAATTCCTCTTTCTGCTTTTCGGCCTGGAGAGAATCACTGAGAGAACGCAATTCCTCTTCGAGTGCCCTGAGTTGTATCTCCTGAGTCCTGCGCTCTCTGTCAAGGTTCTGGCGCTCCTTTTCCAAGCGCTGGATATCCTGGCTCAATAGCTGTATCTGGGCTAGTTTTTCCTCCTTGGCATATGGGGCGAGGAGCGGTCCCTGCAATTTGAGTTCCTCGTCCAATTCCTGAAGCTCCTTTCCCTTCCTCTCGATCTGGTTTCCCTTCTCCTCAATTTGAGAAAGTTTTTCCCCTACCGCTTTTCTCTTCTCCTCCAGGAGTTTTCTCTTTTCTCCCACCGCTGCCCATTTCTCTTCAAAGCTGACCGTCAAACTAGTCATAACGTCTTTGGTCTTCTGGTAATTCTCAAAGACCCTCTGCACATCCACATAACCCATTTTGGGTACAAGCTCCGCTTGCGCTCCTCCCGAGGTGCACTCCAGGAGCAGAGCTACCCCAAGAACGGCCAAAAGTAAAGTCCCTACCTCCTTTCCCCTCATCATGCGATCTCCTTTCTTTAGATCAAACAATGTTTCCTCTCATTCCCAAGGATTCCAGAATTTCTCTTTCCCTCTCCTGCATTATCTTCCTTTCC
>JAUWAK010000123.1 GCA_030602105.1 Candidatus Aerophobota bacterium
TACGATTCTTTCCGCAAGTACAGGCCCAATCCCGGGTAGCTCAGCCAGCTCCTCGGCTGAGGCTCGGTTGATATCTAACTTCCCCTGGGGGACGTGTATCTCGTCATTATCTTTGAGGAGGACACCTAGATCCATCTCTTCAAGGTTGCCCCAGGGAAGCAGGCCCCCTGCATAGTTCACTACTTCCTCCAAAGAGCTTCCTTTTGGCAAAGCGTACGTACCTGGTTTCCTTATGGCTCCACTCATTCCTACTTTGATGAGCTCCCGGGGTGGCGGGGGAGTCAAAGTCCGGGGGATCCCTCCTCTCATTTCTATTCCCAGGCCAATGAGAAAGACTGCCAGGAGCAAGAATATTATGATTTGCTCTTCTCGGGTAAGATTCCACATGTCAGGGGCCCCCGTTTGGATTAGCCTTTGGTGGTGGTGGTAACAAAATTGATGATCCTACCGGGGACGTATACAACTTTCTTAATTTCCTTTCCCTCCAGGTATTTCCTGACTTTCTCGATTCGTCTCGCCTCTTCTCTCACTTTCTCCTCAGGGGCATCTTTGGTTACGGTCAGGGTACCTCTTACCCTACTATTCACCTGGACCACCGCCGTCAGGAATTTGGTCTCACCCAGAGAACGATCATACAGGGGCCACTCTTCTTTGAAGATACTCTCAGAGTGACCCACTCTTTCCCAGAGCTCCTCGGAAAAATGGGGGGCAAATGGAGCCAGCAGTACAAGGAAAGTCTCAATGGTTTTGTTCTTTACTCCTCTGGTAAGTATTTCAGGCCTGTTGAGGAAATTGATGAACTCCATGAAGCTGCTCACCGCCGTATTGAATTTAAAAGCTTCTATCCTCTCGGTGACATCCCGAATAAGAAGATGAAGGCGTCTTTGAGTTTCCCTGTCTTCCTGGGCGGATTCTCTTTCCCATTTTGATATAAGATTCCAGGTCTTCTTGAGGAAACGAAAGATCCCTTCGATTCCCTGATCCTGCCATTCACAATCCAGCTCAGCCGGTCCGATGAAAAGCTCATACATTCTCACCGTGTCTATGCCGTATTTTTCTATTAGCACATCAGGGCTGACCACGTTCCCCTTAGATTTGGACATTTTTTCCACTTTGCCGGTCCGCTTGCTCCTCTTGCAAACCATCCCCTGGTTGAACAACTGCTGAAAGGGCTCATCGAAGCCAATATATCCCAGATCATAGAGAACCTTGGTGAAAAAACGGGAATAGAGAAGGTGAAGAATGGCATGCTCAATTCCTCCCACGTACGTATCCACAGGAAGCCAGTAGTTCGCCGTCTCCTTTTCAAAGGAGGCTTCTTCTAAATGGGCATCAGGGTAGCGCAGGAAATACCAGGAGGAGCCGGCCCACTGAGGCATGGTGTCCGTTTCCCTTTTTGCTGGGCCCCCGCAGCCAGGACAGGTGGTATTGACGAACTCCGGTATATTCTCCAGGGGTGATTTCCCCGTGCCGGTGGGCTGGTACTTTTCTACCTGGGGAAGCTCTACTGGAAGATTTTTCTCAGGAACGGGAATCTCTCCACACCGGCTGCAGTAAATGATGGGGATGGGCTCTCCCCAATATCTTTGCCGGGAGAAAACCCAATCGCGCAGTTTATAACTGACGGACTTTTTGCCTAGCTTCTTCCGGGCGAGATGTTGGGTGATTTTTTCTCTTGCCTCCTGCGAAGAAAGTCCGTTGAAGGCCCCAGAGTTAATGAGCTTTCCTTCTTCGAGGTATGCCTCCTTCAGGCTGCCGCCCTTCTTTCTTTCGGCCTCTTGACTGTATATTACTTCTCTGATGGGAAGATCGAACTTAGTAGCAAATTCAAAATCTCGCCTGTCGTGGGCAGGGACAGCCATAATGGCTCCGGTGCCGTAGGCCAAAAGAACATAATCCGAAATCCACACAGGGGTTTTCTCACCATTGACGGGGTTGATGGCATAGGCCCCAGTAAATACTCCGGTCTTTTGTTTAACTTCAGATAATCTCTCCACTTCAGGGACTCTTTCAGATTGTCGCACGTAATCTTGCACCTCTTTTTCTTGGTAGGGTGAGGTTATTTTTTCAACAAGCTCGTGCTCAGGAGCAAGAACCATGTAGGTGGCCCCGAACAAGGTATCAGGACGGGTGGTGAAAACAGGAATGTCAAACTCTTCTTTGTTGCGAGCTGAGAGGGCTTTGAAGACAACCTCTGCCCCTTCACTGTACCCTATCCAATTGGTCTGCATGGTTTTTACTTTTTCCGGCCAGTCGAGTTTGTCTAAATCCTGCAGCAAGCGGTCAGCATAACGGGTTATCCTCAGCATCCATTGCATAAGATTCTTCTTGGTAACGGGGCTCTCGCAGCGCTCGCACCTTCCATTCACTACCTCCTCGTTGGCCAGTCCTGTTTTGCAACTGGGGCACCAGTTGATAGGGACCATCTTTCGGTAGGCCAGGCCCTTTTTGTATATTTTGAGAAAGATCCATTGGGTCCATTTGTAATACTCGGGACTGCTGGTGTTGATCTCCCGGGACCAATCATACATAGCGTCTATTTTTTCAAGTTGCCTTTTCATGTTTTGGATGTTCTTCTCCGTGTTGATTCTTGGATGTATTCCTCTTTTGATGGCATCGTTCTCTGCCGGCAGGCCGAAAGAGTCCCATCCCATAGGATGCAGGACATTGTAGCCCTGGAGTTTCTTATAGCGAGCCCAAACATCGGAGAGAACGTAACCTCTCAGATGCCCCACATGAAGGCCAGAACCTGAAGGATAGGGGAACATATCCAGACAATAGTATTTGGGTTTTTCACTGCGCTCTGGAGTCTTATGAGCCGCTGTTTCTTGCCAGATCCTGTGCCACTTGGGTTCAATTTTTTGAGGCTGGTAGAGATGAGACAATCCGAACCTCCCGATTTTGATGTTCTCTATATTTGCCTCCAGGGCAAATTCCCACTACTGTATTGAAAAATAATGGAAAAGTCAACTAGGGCTTGCTTTGGTTGTGTTCAATCTCAGGGGGAGGGAAGATACGTTATTCTGGGAGCCGACGATAGGATTTGAACCTACAACCTGCTGATTACGAATCAGCTGCTCTGCCATTGAGCTACGTCGGCATGGTGCCGAGGGACGGAATCGAACCGTCGACACCTGGATTTTCAGTCCAGTGCTCTACCTTCTGAGCTACCTCGGCGTGGCGGGGCCGACGAGACTCGAACTCGCGACCTCCTGATCGACAGTCAGGCGTTCTAACCAACTGAACTACGGCCCCGAAATGATCATAAGGACTATTCTTTTCGGCATAAAAACGAGTGCTTGGTGGGCGGAACAGGGCTCGAACCCGTGACCTCTGCCGCGTGAAGGCAGCGCTCTCCCGACTGAGCTACCCGCCCAGGTGGGCCCAGGAGGACTCGAACCTCCGACGCACGGATTATGAGTCCGTTGCTCTACCGACT
>JAUWAK010000002.1 GCA_030602105.1 Candidatus Aerophobota bacterium
AACTCCCTCTAGATCTCTTTCAGTTTCTTAAGAATGGTGAATACGAAATTATTGCCCCCTTTCATCTTATCTTTGTATTCCTGGGTCACTGCCCGACTGGATAGACGCTTCCCCGGGATAAAATAGCAGGGCTCCACCCAGATTTTTCCGCCGTGCTTTCTAATAAGTTCCGTGGCCACATCAAGTCCTATTCCCGAACCATTCTTTCGGGTTGTCACGTATCTTTTGAAAATAACCTCTCTGTCTTCCTCGGGAATGGGCTCACTAACACTAGCTACGCTGAAATAATGATACCTGTCACCCCTGTCACTGTAGCCAATAAATATCTCCGTATCGTCTTCCCCGTATCTTACGGCATTCGTTAATAGGTCGTTGTAGATAACTTCCACATAGTCTGCATCACAGATGACTTCCAGATCTTTTGGAACATCACAGACGAACTTCATCCCCTTTCTTAATGTATGCTCCTTTTGAAAATCCAAAACTCTCTGCAGAACATCCCTGTAGAGATTCACCTTCCTTGGGGTTATCTCAAGTTCTCCAGCCTTTATTTTTGAGTAAATCAAGAAGTTCTCCACTGTTTTCAATCCATGCTGACTCCGAGATATTATTCTGTCAAACAAGGCCTTCCTTTTTTCAGCAGGTAAATCCATTTGTCTCAAAATGGTGGTGAGCTGGTGGATGGTTGCTAGAGGCGTCTTCAGTTCATGAGATGCAAACGCAGTGAGCCTATCCGAGAGCTCAACTAACTTATACAATTGGGTGTTGTCTTGAATGACCTCCACTACGTAACTCACCTTGTCCCTTGGCTCGGGCAGAGGAAAAGAATAGACATCCAGGTACTTTTCCTCCCCCCCTCTTCTGATTACCTTCAGACCCTTGGAGTTCTCTTTGGTTCTAAGAGTCCTTCTCACCGCACAAGCTTCTTCTGTACAGGGTCTGTTGTGACCGAAACTGATTTCATAGCATTTCTTACCGACTGGACTCTCGTCAGGTTTTTCTTGAATCTTCCGATACTCCCTATTTGCCCAAATTATCTTAAAGTCTGGATCAAGAACGACTATAGCCATACCCATAGCATTAAGTATCTCTATTCCGAATCGCTCTCCCAGGATCTTCTCCAACTTATCGGCCAGTGGATTATTTTCCCGCATCTCTCCCCCCTTATCCTCTAGAGTTATCTTAATAGTTTAGCAGCATGAGATACCTAAAAAAGACATACTTCGCAGTTTTTCTTAAGTTCCCACGCTTTTGGATGTAGTATAACTGGAGGAAGTCGTTTGTCAAAAAGAAGTGAGGTATCCAGATCATTCAACTGGGAGCTAACTACAATGTGTCAAATTGACAAAGGTCTTCTCTTTGCTAGTGTAGTTTGGACGAAATGCTGGGGAAAGATCTCATTTATGCCTTCAAAAACACTTGACGTGATGAGAAGTGACGCTCGCAAGATCTTTATGGCGGGGGTGAAGAGCGTGGAACCAGCCCGAGCTGTAGAAACCCTCGTACAGCGAGAAGGGCATACGCTCACCATTGACACCAGACAATACGATCTAATCCAAATCGAGAATATCTATCTAGTTGGCACGGGAAAAGCTGCTGCGCCTATGGCTTTGGCTATGGAGCAAATTCTTGGAAACCGGATCAATGAGGGTCTCATCAATACCAAGCACGGGCACGGGCTGCCCTTGAAAAGACTCAAGCTGAGAGAAGTTGGTCATCCCGTACCTGATGAAGCAGGCATGCGGGGCGCAGAGGCCATTCTATCCCTTGTTCAAGGTGCTAAAGATAGAGATCTCATCATTTGCCTCATTTCAGGAGGTGGGTCAGCTCTTCTTCCTCTTCCCGTGGAAGGTATTTCCCTGAAAGAAAAACAAGAGCTCACCTCTCTCATGCTGCGGTGTGGGGCAACTATCCACGAAATTAACGCTATCCGAAAACATATCTCTCGCATCAAGGGGGGAAGATTAGCTGAGGCTTCCTGGCCGGCTAGGCTGGCCACGCTCATTCTTTCTGATGTGGTGGGAGATTCCTTGGATGTAATTGCTTCCGGACCCACCGTCCCGGATGAAAGCACATTCGAAGATTGCCTCGCCATAATAAGCAAATACAGACTGGAGTCTGAAGTTCCCTTTTCCATCAGAAATTACCTTCATGAAGGAGCAGCTGGTAGAAGACAAGATACTCCCAAACCCGGAAATGCTTGTTTTGCGAGAACCCAAAATGTTATTGTAGGCAGTAATATTCAGGCGATAATGGCCTCAGCCTCAGAGGCTCGGAGGCTCGGCTACCATCCCCTGGTCCTTTCCTCTCTCATCGAAGGAGAGACTCGTGAGGTGGCCAAAGTACACACAGCTATAGCTAAAGAAATAGTTAGAACCGGCAATCCTACCAGGAGGCCCGCCTGTCTCATCTCGGGGGGGGAGACTACAGTTACACTGAGAGGGGAAGGCAGAGGAGGGAGAAATCAGGAATTTGTTCTGGCTGCTGCTCTGGAAATGAAGGGTCTGGACCGGTCAGTTATCCTCAGCGCAGGAACGGATGGTACCGACGGTCCCACTGATGCTGCTGGAGCAATTGCTGACGGAAATACGGTGGGGCGATCCTTAAACAAAGGGATGGATCCAGCCTCGTACCTGGAGAGAAATGATTCCTACAACTTCTTTTCCAAAATAGGAGATCTTTTGATAACAGGCCCCACCAAAACCAATGTTATGGACCTGCGAATCATAATCGTGGGTTAGCGCCTTTTCTCAAGAAACACCTCAGGACCATTCCTGCACTTCACGAGAAAGCTTCCTAGAGATACCTGGGATAAAGCCAAAAACTCCCTCTATAGCTTGACAGAGCTCCTTTCTATGATAAAATGCTTGCCAAGAGAGCACCGGGGTTTCCAAGATGAGGACCTTTTGAAGTCCTCAGGGGAAACCCGAGAAAAATCATGGAAGACAGCATATACGTATTGGGACTGGATCTAGGTTCAATAAGCGTCAATGCCATTCTTCTCGATGGAACGGCTAAGATTGTTTATGAGGAGCCCTACACCCGACATAACGGAAACCCCCTCAATAAGGCCCGGCAAATTGTTAGGAGAATGGCAAAGAAGTATCCCATTAACTATTTGGTAGTTACCGGTTCTAATGGGGAGAGATTGAGCGAGATCTGGGGCCTCCCGTACGCGGAGGAAGTAATGGCCCAAGCAAAGGGAGTTCACCATCTGCACCCGGAGGTGAGAACCCTTATAGACATTGGAGGGACCGATGCTAAATTCGTGGAAATCAACCGGGAGGGGGGCGTAAAAGATTTTGGGATGAACTCAAGCTGTGCTTCGGGAACAGGATCTTTCCTGGATCAACAGGCCAAAAGATTGGAACTTGACATTGAGGGAGAATTTTCCAGCACCGCCCTTAAGTCCAAAAGTCCTGCTCGCCTGGCTGGTAGATGCGCCGTGTTTGCCAAATCAGACATGATTCATCTTCAGCAGAAAGCAACTCCGAATGAAGATATCACCATGGGATTATGTGAAGCTCTGGCCAGGAGCTACAAGAGTAACATCGCCCGTGCTAAAGACCTGAAGGGCCCCATTTCATTCCAGGGAGGAATAGCAGCTAACCAGGCCATGCTGGCAGCCTTCAAGAAAGTTCTCAAGAGAGAAGATATAATGGTTCCCCAGCATTATTTCTCTCTGGGAGCTCTGGGGGCAGCATTATCTGTCGTGGATAAAGAAGAAACCAGACCCTTCGACCCAGAATGCTTGATGAAAGAATTTCCTCCTCCCCCAGAAAAAGAAAGCCTGCCAAGACTCATCCGGGATGAAGAGAGCAGTATTCCCTCCGAGCCTGAGGCATACCAGCAGTTAAGGGAAGGAGAGCTCATAGAGGCCTATCTCGGGATTGACATTGGTTCGGTGAGTACCAATGTGGCAGTAATAGATAAGGAAAAACGGCTTCTGGCTAAGAGTTATCTGTCCACGGCCGGAAAACCTATTAAAGCTGTCCAAGAGGGGCTCAGAGAGGTCAACAAAAAACTCCTGGCCAAGGTTAGGATAAGAGCTGTAGGAGTCACGGGTTCTGGCCGGTATATGATTGGCTCTTTTGTTGGTGCCGATGTGATCAAGAATGAGATTACTGCTCAGGCCAAAGGTGCCCTAAACATAGATCCCAATGTGGATACTGTCTTTGAGATAGGGGGTCAGGATTCCAAATTCATCTCCCTTGAGAGGGGAGTGGTAGTCGATTTCACTATGAACAAAGCCTGTGCTGCGGGCACAGGGTCCTTCTTGGAGGAACAGGCTGAAGAGCTCAAAATAAAGATCAAGAAGGAATTCGAAAAAATCGCTTTTTCTAGCCCATCCCCTGCCGATCTTGGAGACAGGTGTACCGTATTCATGGAATCGGCTCTCTTCGAACGCCTACAAAGAGGAGTTTCCATTCCAGACCTGGTGGCAGGCCTTGCCTATTCCGTAGCCTACAATTACCTGAACAAGGTAGTAGAACACAAAAAAATTGGGGACAATATCTTCTTTCAAGGGGGAACAGCTTGTAATAGATCTGTGGTAGCGGCTTTCAGGGAAATCTTGGGGAAAAGCACCACCGTACCTCCGCATAATGAAGTCCTGGGAGCCATTGGGGTTGCCATTGTGGCCATGGAGGAAACCAGGGAAGAAACCAAATTCAAGGGGTTCGGACTGAGTGAAGTGGACTATCGACTGAAATCCTTCGACTGCCAGGACTGTTCCAACCACTGCAAAGTAAACCAGGTGTGGGTGGGAGAAAAAGCCAAGCCTCTTACTTACGGAGATAGGTGTGACAAGCACAGCGGAAAGGAAGGAAAGCGGAAAAGAATTCAGCTACCCAATCTGGTCAAGGAAAGAGAAAAACTCTTGCTTTCTGGCAAGAGAATAGAAGGAAGTAGGAAAATTGGGATTCCCAGGGCTTTGCACACCTATGAACTCTCACCTCTGTGGGAAGCTTTCTTCAGTGAGCTCGGATACGAGGTGGTCATTTCCGATGCTACCAACAATGAAATCATCCACCGTGGTGTAGAAATGATGGTAGCTGAAACTTGTTTTCCCATAAAGGTGAGCCACGGGCATGTCTTGAACCTTCTGGAGAAAAATGTGGATTACATTTTCCTTCCCAGTATCATAGATTTTGAGGAGAGCGACCCTAATCTCAAAAGAACTTATAACTGCCCCTGGTCTCAAGCTCTTCCCTATTTTGTGAACTCGGCCATCGACAGAAACGCGTATTCTACTCAGTTTCTTGAGCCGGCAATCTCTTTAAGAGAGGGAGTGGAAAAAGCTCTGCAGGACCTTGGGCATCATTTAGGCGAGAATACGGTTAAAGTAAGACGTGCAGTAAAGCGAGCCAGGGAAGCCCAATCGAGATTCTACCACGGTTTAAGGGCAAAAGGTAGAGAAATATTGAGAAATCTCGACGGCAAGAAGGCGTTTGTGCTAATATCACGGCCCTACAATGGATGTGATCCCGGGCTCAATTTGGACATCGCAGAGAAGATGAGGCAGCTCGGAATGCTGGCCATCCCCATGGATTTCATTGAGCCGGACCCTTCTCTCATATCAGCCGAATACTCTAACATGTACTGGAGCTACGGGCAAAAGATTCTGGCTGCTACCAAGAGAATCAAGGAAACGAATAATCTCTATCCTATCTATATCACCAATTTTGCTTGCGGTCCGGATTCTTTTGTCTCCAAATATTTCCTCGAAGAAATGGATCGACCCACTCTGGAACTACAGATAGATGAACATAGTGCTGACGCAGGGATTATCACCAGGCTGGAGGCTTTTCTGGACAGCATCCAGGGCAGGAAGCTCTTCAGGGGTGAAAAGCGACAGCAGACGCCTCAGCTCGCCTCTCCATCTAGGGAAAGGGTAATCCACATCCCCTACATGGATGATCACTCCTACGCCCTGAAAGCTACCTTCGAAGCTATGGGACGAGAGGCTGAAGTTATGGAGATAAGCAACCTTGAGTCTCTTCGTGAGGGCCAAAGCCATACCACGGGCAGGGAATGCTATCCCTGCATCCTGACCACAGGAGATATGCTTAAGGTAATCAGGAAGTCCAACCTTCCCGAAAAGAGATTGGCTTTCTTCATGGGTACCGCTCAGGGCCCGTGTCGCTTCGGACAATACCGCAGTTTCCACCAACAGGTACTACGAAAAATAGGCTATGCAGATATTCCCATCATTTCTCTTGATGCCGAGAACAGCTACGCCGGATACGGGACTCGCTTTAGCAAACTAGCCTGGAGTAGCATTGCCAGCATAGACATACTGCGCAAAATTCAAAGGCTCATAAGACCTGATGAAATCGATAAAGGAGAAACTAACAAAGTCTATGAGAAATACCGGGATCAGGTTCTTGAGGCAGTGAGATCCGGAGAAAAGCTCAATCCTGTAATGAAGGAGGCTGCGGCAGCCTTTGGTGAAATAAAGAGAAGAAATACCGACAAGCCAACCGTTACCGTGGTGGGGGAGATATATGTGAGGCATAATCCCTACAGTAACAGGTTTATTATTGACGAATTGGAAGAGTTGGGAATAAAAGTGGAGCTGGCTTCTATGAGAGAGTGGTTTATGTATACCAATGAAACGCACCGAGAGACCAGCTTAAGAGAGAGAAGCTACGGGGAGTTTGTCAAAAACAGGCTGAAAAACCTTTTTCAAACACTCATAGAAAAAAGGCTGGAATCTCCTTTCAGGTCTCTCGTCCGTGAATTCGAAGAGCCTGAGATAGAGGAAATCCTCCAGCTGGGAGAGAACTACTTACCCCGATCCATAAGAGGCGAAGCTATATTGACCGTCGGGAAGACAATCCACTCCATCAAAAGAGGCAGAGACGGAGTAGTCAATGTCATGCCCTTTACCTGTATGCCCGGGAACATCACCTGGGCCATATTCACCCAGATAGAAAAAGATTATCCTGATTTTCCCATGCTCTCTCTTTCCTATGATGGGTCTTATCAGGCCAATTACCTGAATAAAATAAGAACCTTCGTTTCTCAAGTGCGGGGTTATCACCAATCAAGAAAAAAATTCAAGGCTGAAAGCTTCCCAAGCTAGAACCGTCAGCTAGAAAGGAAAAAAGGTGAGGGTACTTGTTCTGTACGCTGGAGAAGGTAGAAGAATCCAAGCGGCGGCAAAGATTATCTCTTCCGCTATTCGATCTCGTGGGCACCAGGTGGAGGAAGTTCGGGCAGAAAACTCCAGCAGGACAACCTCTTTTTTCGCCCACGATCTCGTTTATGTGGGTAGCCAGGTCACGGGTACCTGGGGTGGGAAATTCTCACCAGCCCTAACCTCTTATCTAAGAGAGTGCACAGGACTTGAGGGTAAGAAAGCAGTGGTATTCGTCACGCCAAAGCTATTGGGAACAGGTAAAGCCATGAAGAGGATTATGGGTCTCCTGGAGGAGAAGGGAAGTATTGTGATCGACTTTGGGAGCCTACGAAAGTCATCCGAGGCCCAAGATTTGGCCAAAAGAATATCCCACCTCGAGTGACCCCCCAGAGGAAATCTGACACAGTCTCCCAGGCTTTTCAGGACAAAAGGAAATCTCTAAAAAGCTGAGGGGAAAGCGTCTTTAGTCAAACGGATGGACTGGATGTCTTGCCCTTTCATCAAAACGCTTACCACATCAAATCGACAACTGGCCCCTTTTATGCTGCGATGAGATAGATAGGTTAGAGCCACCTTAGTAAGATGAGCCATCTTACGGGTGGATAGCGATTCCTCGGGCAGGCCAAATTCTATTGAAGTCCGGGTCTTTACCTCTACAAAGACGATACTATCTTTCTCTCGAGCGACTATGTCTATCTCGCCACTTCTGCAGCGGTAATTCGTATCCAGAATAGAGTATCCTCTTTTCTTCAAGAAGCGAATCGCGGCTGCCTCTCCCCTCTTGCCGGTTATGCGCCTCTTCTGATAGAATCTTTCCATATCATACGCTCAAATGAAGCACTGAGGGGGAGCGCAGCCGGGACTTCAGGGATAAGGGGCTGCTCTGATCAGATTTATGCGCCAAAGAGGCCAATAGATAACAAAAGCCTCTCCTACCAGATTCTCTTCGGGAACAAATCCCCAATAGCGGCTATCCGCACTAAAGTCCCTATTGTCGCCCATTACAAACAAGGAATCAGCAGGAACCTTTACGGGTCCATAATCGTCCCGAGGATAGCCTCTCATCCAACTGTCCCCGTGGATGATATAAGATTCATCCAAAAGTTTTTCATTCACGTATATTCTCTTATTTTCTATGCGAACAGTATCTCCTGGCAGTCCAATTACTCTCTTGATATAATCCTTCTTAGGATCAAGAGGATATCTAAAAACGACCACATCACCCCTGCCCACCTTATCTAATCCATAAAAAAGCTTGTAGGCCAAGAGGCGATCTCCCACGTGAAGCTTTGGTTCCATTGAACCGGAAGGTATCCAGAATCCTTGTACTACAAAAGTACGTACTAAGAAAGCAAGAACAAAGGCGATAACGAGGGTTTCCAGAGTCTCTTTGAGCCAGTTTAATACTTTCTTTTTCATCTCTTCTTCTGAGTTCTGCGATAGGACAGATTGGCTCTTCTTTCACGACCGCGTTTTAGTATCTCTATCTTCTTGATTACGGGCGAATGCAAAGGAAAGATCCTCTCCACACCGATGCCAAAAGAAGTCTTTCTAACAGTGAAGGTTTTCCTTATTCCCCCTCCTCTTCGACGAATAACCAATCCCTCAAACACTTGGGTTCTTTCCCTCTTTCCTTCACTCACACTGAGATGAACGCCGACTCTATCGCCGGGGCGAAAATCTGGTATCCCTTTCCTGAGCTGAGCATCCTCTACCGTTTTTATCTTTGTCTGCACGAAGAAACCTCACGATGGTATTTTTCCACTTTTGATCCTTTACATAGATAGAAAGTGGAGTACGGAGAGATTCAGTTCCGTCTCCGTTTGATCCTCTTCACGAGATCCTTCTCCCCTGGCCTCAGTTCTATTTGACCTAAGAGATCCGGTCGCTTTTGAAAGGTCGCTTCTATCCTCATTTCTCTGCGCCATTTTTCTACTGCCTGATGATTACCGGACAGGAGCACCCGGGGAACTTTCCAGCTTCTGAATTCTGCCGGTCTCGTATACTGAGGATAATCGAGGAGTCCGTCATAAAAAGAATCTTTTCTCGCAGAGTCCTGACACCCCAGAACTCCGGGAAGCATCCTGGCGGTAGCATCAATCACTACCATAGCTGCCAGCTCTCCTCCGGTAAGAACATAATCCCCCACAGAGATCTCCTCATCTATAAGATGCTGCCTTACTCTCTCGTCCACACCTTCGTAGTGCCCGCATATTAAAAGGAGACACCTCTCCTTAGCAAGCTCCTGAGCCTTTTTCTGAGTGAAAGTGTGTCCCTGGGGAGACAAAAGAATGATTTCGGGTGAACATTTGATCTGATTTCTTATTGATTCAACCGCTCGAAAGAGAGGTTCCACTTTCATAATCATACCCCCGCCCCCACCGTAGGGGACATCGTCCACCGTCCTGTGCCTATCATGGGTGAATTTTCGCAGGTCATGAAGATAAATCTCCAGGATCCCTCTCTTTTGAGCCCTTTTAATCATACTCTCATCAAAAGGATCCCTGAACATAGAAGGAAACAGAGTAAGGATATCTACCCGCATCTGTAAATCTATTCTTCCAGGATTTCCACCATCACTCTCTTTTTCAATTTGGCTGCGGCGGCCCCCACCAGTGTTCTGAGAGCATTGGCTACTCTACCTCCTTTTCCTATCACCTTGCCCATATCCTCTTTGGCGACAGAGATCTCGAGAAGAATGACTTTCTCTGCTTTTATCTCCTGGACCTTCACTTCCTCTGGATTATCCACTATCTGCTTGACGATGTATTCAACCATCTCACGCATCTTTGCCTCCTTTCGTGCCGCTCAATCTAATTTAGTTCATTCGACGGAACGATGGCGAAGTTCAATAGTAGCTTCTTCACAGAATTGGAAATCCTGGCTCCCTTACTTACCCAGTGTAAGACCCTATTCTTATCCACCTCCACCTTCTTGGCTCGAGGGTCGTACCATCCCAACTTTTCAATAAACCTCCCTTTTACTGGGGAACGAGAATCTGCCACCACTATCCGATATAAGGGGAGATTTCTAGCTCCTGTCCTTCTCAACCGAATCGTTACTGCCACTACCTGCCTCCTTCAACTTGACCAGCGCTCTTTGAGGATCTGGGACACCGAAAACAGCCGTTCCGGCCACCAGAATCCTCGCGCCTGCCTCTACCACTTCCTGTACTGTCTTCTCGTCAATTCCTCCATCAACGGCGATCTCAAAGGAAAATGACCCTTTCTTTTTGAGATCTCTCAGGTTCCTTATCTTGGACAAGACCTCATGAATAAAAGACTGACCTGCGAAGCCTGGATTTACCGTCATAATAAGGACGAGGTGTATCTCAGAAAGAAGACCCTCCAGGGTATCAAGAGGAGTGGCTGGACTCAGCGCGATCCCTACCTTCACCCTTTCCTTTTTCATAAGAGCAATCAGTTGGTGAGGATCCTCGCAGGCTTCACGATGAACAGTAATCATATCGCACCCGGCCCGTGCAAAAGGGACTATCCACTGACTGGGATTAGCGACCATGAGATGCCCCTCGAAGGGAAGAGAAAACCTATCTCTCAAAGAACTAATCACCACCGGACCAAAACTGATATTGGGAACAAAATGTCCATCCATCACGTCAAAGTGAAGTAGGTCCGCTTCACCCTCAATTTTCTTGATTTCCTCGTAGAGGCAACTGAAGTCCGCTGCCAAAACTGAGGGAGCTATCTTAATCACTGATTTTCACCCGGCATTGGCAAAAATTTCTCCAACTCGCCTCAGCCTGCTTCCCTCACCATCCTGATGCCTACCAGTTCCTCTCCCACGTAAATTTTGACTTCTCCCGTCCCCGTTATAGGTGAGACTAACCATACCTTCTCCCCAGGGTCCCGCAGGCCATAGGAGACAGTTCTCGTGCCTTGAGTATCACTAATCTCAAGCTTTACCTCCTTGGGGGTAAAGCCCCAGGGAACGGTAACAGAGGTAGTAATCCACCTGGTGGCCAATGGAGAGCGTTTCTGCTCTTCATAGAAGACACCCACCCTAAATTCAATAGGTGCTTCGGCATCAACCTGAGACCCGAGAAGAGGAGACTGGGACAGAATTATTCCTTCCTTACCAGAAAAGGGAACTTCCCTGATCTTACCTATGTTTAGAGGAAGTTTTTCCACTAGATCTATTCCTTTCCTGAGCTCTTTCCCTGTAAAATCGGGCATGTAGAACTGAGGAGTCCTTGGTCCCAGACTCACCAAGATATCCAGGCCTTCCTTTCTGGTTGAGGACGTACGAGCAGGAGGGTCCTGCGCTACAATCTGAGACTCAGCTGCCTCTGAATAGGTGTAACTTATCGAGTTAATCTTTGACCCTCTGCGAGAAAGATCGAGCTCGGCTTCCCTTAGCCTTTTCCCGATGAGGGACGGGACAACCACCACCCGCCTTCCTCCGGACAGAACCACCTCTATGGCTCTGTCCCGACGGACTTTCGCCTTGGGAGAAGGAAGCTGAGAGATAACGATATCTTCGGGAATCTCGGAGGAAAACTTTGTTCCCACCACCTTTAACCCCAGATTCTGTTCGCTGAGAACAAGAGCCGCCTCTTTAATATCCTTTCCTACAACGGAAGGAACTTCTATCTTAGCCGAAGGCACCAATATTCTCAAAGTCAAAAGACCCATCCCCAGGGCTATTCCCATTAGACTGACAAATATTCCCACCCACTTGAGGAAGGACCTTAACCACGGGGGCAAGCTTGTTCCTTCAATTCTTTTTTGGCTAGTTTAACCAATTTTGAGAACTCGCCAGGTTCCTTAACGGCCAAATCCGAGAGGATTTTTCTATTTATGTTTACGTCAGCCTTCTTAATTCCTTGTATAAAACGACTGTATGAAAGACCCTCTTTGGCTGCAGCGGCTCGGATTCTGGTGATCCAGAGTCTCCTGAAATCCCTCTTTTTTCTCCTTCTATCCCGGTAACTACTGAAAAGAGCCTTCTTCAAAGCCTCGCTGGCTAACGTATAGAGTGTACCTCTTCCTCCTCTATATCCCTTAGTTTGCCTCAAGACCTTTTTCCTCTTCTTAGAGTGGATTACTCCTCTTTTAACTCTGGTCATATGTCCCTCTTACGGTGTATTCAAAAATGGATACTTCGCACAATTTCTGCCTGAAGCTGCGGCTGAATATATGGGGGTTTAGAAGTCCGCTCATTTCGGTGCTTCAAAATATGAGCCGCTTGATTCGCTTTCTGTCCGCTGGGTCTAACAGGATGCTTTTTCGTAGTCTTCTTTTGCGCTTGGAGGTCTTCTTACTCTTAAGATGTCCTCCATAGGCTTTGCTCCTCTTTATAGTCCCTTTTTTGTTTATCCTAAGTCGCTTCGCAGCACCTCTATGGCTTTTGAGTTTGGGCATCTAGCTGCTTTTCCTCCCGCGTTCTTACCTTGATTGTTGAGCAAGACCTGTTTCTAACGGGTTTGCTCTACCAGGCTGCGAGGTGTTTTGATATAGGTGCGAAGTAATATGTTTTTTCTTAGAACTACTTCGCCGATTTCGGGAGTAGATATTGCTCTAACCTTCTCCCCTTGTGAATAGGGCTGGACATTGCTTTCCCTGTACCTTCTACTTCTCGACCCAACCGCTCCAGCATCTCCCTTCCCCTATCTTGATAAATCATTTCTCTGCCTCGGAATCTGAGAACGACCTTTACCTTATGACCCTCCTCCAGAAACTTAAGGACCTTCCTGCATTTTATCTGAAAATCATGCTCTCCTATCCGATAACCCAGTCGTACTTCCTTGAGGACATTGGTGTCGTGGGGTTTCTTGTTTTTTTTCCTTCTCTTCTCCTGTTGATACTTGAACTTCCCATAATCGAGTATGCGACAGACGGGTGGGTCAGCCTGAGGAGCTACCTCCAAGAGATCCATCTCTCCATCTTTCGCCATCCTCAAAGCTTCTTCTCGAGGCAAGACTCCCAGCTGTTTTCCTTCAGAATCAATCAGTCTTACCCTCTTTGCTCTGATCTGCTCGTTTACTCTAATTCTTTCTTGTCTTGCGATACCTCTTGCCCCCTTTGCTCAGATTGTTATCAAATCTCGATTCTTTTTTCCTTAACCGCTTCTGTCACAGTCTGGATAAAATCTTCAGGCTTAATGTCCCTTAAATTATCTCCATTCCTTTTTCGCGCTGTTACCGTCCCCTTTTGTGCCTCTTTCTGCCCTATAATCAGCATATAGGGAATCTTATCTAGCTCTGCCTGTCTTACCTTAAATCCTAGTAGTTCATTCCTTAGATCCATTTCCGAGCGGACACCCTTATTCACCATCTGTTGATGAAGGTTTTCGGCAAAGGAGTTTTCCTTCTCAGTTACGGTTAATATTCTTACCTGGACAGGGGAAAGCCAAAGGGGAAAAGCTCCCCCCACATGTTCAATCAATATGCCAAGAAATCTTTCTATTGTCCCCAGCACCACCCGGTGAACCATAACCACCCTTTTCCTTTCCCCATTTGGAGCTACATACCTCAGGTCGAATCTTTCGGGAAGATTGAAATCCACCTGAATAGTAGGACCCTGCCATAATCTCCCCAGGACATCTTCCATCTGGATGTCTATTTTAGGCCCGTAGAAGGCTCCTTCCCCCTGAGCCATCTGAAAATCAAGCCCTTCCTCCCTTAGTGCATCCTTCAGGGCCTGAGTTGCCCTTTCCCAATGATCTGGCGAGCCGATAAACTCAGCTGGTCGAGTGGATAGAGTCATATGGTAGCCCAGATCAAAGGTATCCATCATAAATATAGCAAATTGCAACACTTTCCCCACTTCTTCGACTAGCTGGGAAGGAATGCAGAATATGTGAGCATCGTCCTGGGTAAAACCCCTTAGCCGAAGAAGACCGCGTAGAACCCCTGACTCTTCCCTCCTGTAGACAGTTCCCAGCTCAAAATACCTTAGCGGAAGGTCCCTGTAGCTTCGGACCTTCGACTTATAGATCAGTATGTGAGCAGGGCAGTTCATTGGCTTGATGACCCATTCTTCATCACCGGATGAAAAAAGGTACATGTTCTTCCTGTAAAAGTCAAGGTGTCCCGACGTTTTCCACAAAGCTGCACGGGAGATATGAGGACTCATAACTAGCTGATATCCTCGTTTGAGGTGTTCTTCCTTCTCAAAATTCTCTATAATGTCCCTGAGCAGAGCCCCCTTGGGATGATATATTACCAGACCGGCCCCCAGCTCGCTTGAGATGCTAAATAGATCTAACTCTCGACCTAATTTGCGGTGATCCCTTCTCTTTGCCTCTTCTATCTTTCCAAGATAATCCTCGAGCTCCTTTTCAGTATAGAAGGATGTCCCATAGATCCTTGTCAACATGGGATTACCCTCTTTGCCACGCCAATAAGCCCCGGCTACGGAAGTAAGCCGGAAAAAACGCAGCTTCCCTGTGGACTCCAGGTGGGGCCCACGACAAAGATCCACAAACTCGCCCTGCCGGTAAACGGTAACTGTCTCGTCCTCAATCTCTTCCAGAAGCTGGACCTTGTAAGGTTCTTCTCTCTGCCTGAAGACTTTGGTAGCCTTCTCTTTGGTTAGGACCTCCTTTTCAATGGGAAGGTCTTCCTTAATTATCTTCCTCATCTCCTTCTGGACCCGATCCAAATTCTGCGACAAAACAGTTCCATCAATTCCAAAGTCATAATAGAAACCATTCTTGATGGCAGGACCTATGCCCAGCTTAGCTTTCGGGAAAAGCCTCTTAACAGCCTGAGCCATAATGTGGGATGCACTGTGCCTCAGGATTTCGAGATTGAGATCTCCCTTTGAATCTGTAGCTTTCATAACACACGGTCCATGTTTGTTTTGCTGGTGCCCAGTGCTGGACTTGAACCAGCGACCTCTTGCATGTCAAGCAAGCACTCTAACCACTGAGCTAACTGGGCATGGAGGCGGCACCCGGATTCGAACCGGGGATAAAGGATTTGCAGTCCTCTGCCTTACCACTTGGCTACACCGCCTGGTCTAGAGGCCTCATAAGAAGCCTGAAGTATGTATATCAAAAGAAAACACTCCTGGACAGCATCCAGGAGTTTATCCCAATAGTTCGTAACGTAGGATCACTCGGTCTTTTCAGGGGTCTCACTCTCAGCGTTCTCTTCTTCCGATAGATCTCGCGCTTCGAATTCCGTATCTCCCGTTCCGGCAGGAGTCATATTGCATTCCCCATTGAAGAAGGCACCTTCGGCAATGGTCAAATCAGAAGCCCTGATTTTGCCTTCCAAACTGCCAGATGAGAAGAGTTCCACCCTTCCGGCACAATTGATATCTCCAATAACCTTGCCTCCGATGTCCACTGCTTTAGCTGTAATGTTTGCCTGAACCACAGCATCCTCTCCAATGATAACCATCCCCTCAGTTTGAATTTCACCTTCAAATTTTCCATCAATCCTCACATTCTCCTTATCCTTGAGAACCCCTTTGAATTCAGTATTCTTCCCTATCACGCTATTGGTTATCTCCTCTTTTTTCCTGCGCATCTATCTTTCTCCTTCCTCCGCTGAATTATCTTGGGTGCAAGCTAGTCTTCCATTCAAGAGAAAGACTACCCAGTATCTCATCCCAGCGGTTCTACCATAAGATCCAGAGGATTAATGGTTTTTCCCTCAAACCACACCTCAAAATGAAGATGAGGTCCCGTACTGCGTCCCGTGCTTCCCACCCTGCCTATAACCTCTCCTTTTGTTACCCAGGCACCTTTTTCCACCATAATGCGGGAAAGATGGCCATATACAGTAGAATATCCGTACCCATCCCTGACCTTAACAGTCAAACCGTATGGACCGGACCACCCGGCGGAAGTAACCTTGCCCTGGGCCGCTGCCCTAATCTCTGTTCCCCAGGGAGCAACAATGTCGATAGCTTGATGAAACTCCCTCTTTTTTGTGAAGGGATTTCTGCGCTGCCCAAATCCCGAGGAAATCCACCCCTGCACAGGGAAAATGTTGGGAGTGGAGGCAAAAAGGTCTTTTTTTTGCAGCAGAATCTTCTCAACTTCTCCCAGAGACTCTTCCCGGCTCCTTACTTCCATCTCAAGATAATTAACATTCTCTTCGGTTCTCCCAATAAGAGCATAAGCAAATGGATATTCTTTACTAATGATGAACTGTCCCGGATACCCAGCTATGAGCCCTTCTGCAGGCGGAAGATAAATCCCCGGCCCTCCTTTCCCTAGACTTTCCCCCGTACCGGAGGCACTTTCTCCTACCCCGGCCAGAGTTCTTATTTTATCTTCCAACTCCTTCAATCTTTCCATAGTCTCTGTGAAATCTTTGACTTTCCCGGCCAGTGAAAAAATCTTGACTTTCTGAATCCGGTTCACCCTTTCCAACTCATCTAACCAGCTTGCCTTCTCCCTCAGTTGGACATAGCTATAGATAAGAAAGAGGATAGCAAGGAGGGCAAAAACAGCTCCAGTTATACTCAGAGAGAACATGAACCTGGAGATTCTTATCCGACGTACGCGCCTCAGGCAATGAGGAGGAATCCACATTAGAGTAAAGAACTTCTCCTTTTTCATGTCTCTATTCTTTCTGAGCTCCCCAGAGATTGTCTCTTCCCCTTTCGAGCCTCGGGATTTTTCGAATTCCAATGATCATTTGTAGCACACGTCTCCAGCTCTGCAAGGAGAAAAAGGAAGGCCTATCCAATGTCGTGCTTTATTATATCATACTTTGTCAAATTGACAAGAAAGCCGCTTCTTGCGCCTCCCCAGCAATGTGAGGCATCTACTGGCCGGGGGCGCTCGGTGAATGCTTTTTTCTTCTTACCAACTATTTTACACAAAGGCAAATTCCTGTATACTAGCACTGTAAGGAAAAAGCGATGCTGACAGAAAAGGAAAAACTGGCTCTTATGGATGGCACGGGCCTGCTCTACCGTGCCTTCTTTGCCCTCCCTCCTCTGACCAATACCCGGGGTGTTCCCACCGGAGCCGTCTATGGATTCACGCGTATGCTGATGAAACTCCTCAAAGATAAGAAACCTCAATATCTCGCCTGTGCTTTTGACAAAGGAAAGGAAACCTTTCGGCACAAAAAATTTGACCAGTACAAAATCACCAGGCCCCCTATGCCCAGCGATCTAGCTAAGCAGATCCCTTTAGTCAAGAAGATTCTTGTTGGTTTTGGCGTTCCCGTCTTTGAGGAAGAGGAATACGAAGCCGATGATATTCTGGCAGCTTTGGCCAACCACGGAGTAAGACGGGGACTGAAAGTGGAAATTCTTACCGAAGATAAGGATATTTTTCAAGTAGTCTCCCCCTCCATTCACATTATCCGTCTTAAGAAGGGCCTTTCCGAAACCCAAGTTCTTGATGAGGAAGGGGTAATAGCGAGCCTTGGTGTCTCTCCCAGCCAAATAGCAGATTACCTTTCTCTGGTAGGAGATGCCTCTGACAACATACCGGGGGTGCCCGGGATTGGACCTGTCACTGCCAAGGAGCTGCTACAAAAGTACGGGAATCTGGAGAATCTTATCCGCCACGTGGATGATCTACCGGCTAGTAAAAGGAAGCTGCTCAAGAAATACCAGGATCAGGCAAAATGGTCAAAAGAACTGGCTACCCTGGTTACCTCTGTTCCTCTCAAGGTTGACTGGGAGAAACTTAGAACAAAAGACCCTGACAAGAAAGTGCTTCTCCCCCTTTTTAGAGAGCTGGGATTCAAGAGATTGATAGAAGATTTTACTACTTCCAAGATTCATAATACACACTATGAGACTATCAAGAGCCCCCAGGAGCTTGATGAGCTAATTGTTGCCCTGAAGCAGGGGTCTTTTGTTCTGGAAACAGGGAAAGAGACACCCGGAGTAGCTTTATTATCACAGGATGGAGCATCCTATTGGCTTCCCCTGGTTCAGAAAGAATTAAGAAAAGATCTCATAATCAAGAAGATCTCACCTGTTCTCCGAGATCGCCAGACAAAAAAGACAGGACATGATCTAAAAAAGGTCATCCTGGACCTCAAAGACTGGCAACTAGACCTTGAGGGCTTGGGTTTTGATACACAGCTAGCCGCATACCTTCTCGACCCTTTAGCTTCAGATTACTCGCTCAAGGACCTTTGCATAGAATATCTGGGAAAAACCATTAATGAGACTTCTCCTCCTCAGAGAGTAGAATTGATTGACAAGCTGAGACGCAGACTGCAGGAAAAGCTCGAGGGCGAGAGTCTCTGGGAATTGTACACCAAGGTGGAGCTTCCTCTGGTTCAGGTCCTGGCAAAAATGGAAGATAGAGGTATCAAGGTAAAAAGGTCCGCTCTGGAGGAATTCTTAAGTGAGGTAGGAGAAAAAATAAGACGCCTGGAAGAGGAAATTTATGAAGATCTGGGGGAGAAGTTCAACATCAACTCCTCCAAACAGCTGGGGCAGATTCTGTTTGAAAAGCTGAGCTTGCCACGCATCAAAAAGACAAAAACTGGTTATTCGACCAACGAGGAAGTCTTGCAAGCTCTGTCTCTTATGCGTCCCTCCCTAAGAAAAATTCTGAATTATCGCCAGCTATCTAAACTCCAGTCCACCTACATAAGACCTTTCCCCGGCTTGATTAACCCCAGTACCGGGAGAATTCATACCTCCTTCAACCAGACAGTAACTGCGACCGGCAGACTCTCCTCTTCCAAGCCTAATCTTCAAAACATACCTATCAGGAATAAATTTGGAGGGAAGTTCCGTCGGGCATTCATTGCCGATGAGGGAAATCTATTCCTCTCCGCTGATTACTCCCAGATAGAACTGAGGATTCTGGCTCATCTTTCGGGAGATTCTAACCTGAAGAGTGCCTTTGACCGAAATGAAGATGTTCACCGGCAAACAGCATCAGAGATCTTTAACGTCATGCCCCTTCAGGTCACTCCAAAAATGAGAAGACTGGCGAAGGTGGTCAACTTTGGTATTGTCTACGGAATCAGTAGCTATGGACTGGCTCGTGATTTAGGAATCTCTGAAAAAGAGGCTAGTGAATATATTTTGCATTATTTTCAGCGCTACCCAAAGGTGAAGGAATATTTGACCAGGGAGCTGGAGAAAGCTCGGGAAAAAGGATATGTAAGAACGCTTCTCGGACGAAAGAGGTGTCTTCCCGAAATTGTCTCCTCCAACAAGAAGGCGAGACAGATGGCTGAGCGAGCTGCTATTAACACCCCGATTCAGGGAGGAGCCGCTGACCTCATCAAATTGGCTATGGTCAATCTAGAAAGGAAATTGACAAAAGGGAGGCTCAGAGCCTGGATTATCCTTCAGATTCATGATGAGCTCCTTTTTGAGGTCCCAGACGAAGAAATCAATGAGACACGGAAAATAGTCAAGGAAGAGATGGAAGGAGCCATGAGGCTGTCTGTACCTCTGGCGGTGGAAACCAAAGTGGGAAGAAACTGGGCCCAGATGAGCTCCTAAGAATGCTGCTTACAAACCTTTAGCTGAAGGACACGAAATTGAACCTGTATCCGCTACCTGCCCACGAGCTCGGTCGGCTAATCCGGGATAGAGAGATTTCCATTCAAGAGCTTACCTCATCCGTCTTCCAGCGCATAGAGGAAGTGGAAGACAAGATCAAGGCCTTCCTTTCCCTGGACAGGAAAGGAGCTCTAGAGGAGGCTGGAAGGCTGGATAGGAGGCTCTCAAAAGGAGAAAAACTGGGTCTCCTGGGCGGGATTCCCATAGCGGTAAAAGACAATATTTGCCTCAAAGATCAAAAGACTACCTGCGGTTCCCGTATTCTGGAAAATTTCTGTCCCCCCTACTCAGCCACGGTAGCCCAAAGATTGAAAGAGGCAGATGCCATTATAATCGGCAAAACCAACATGGACGAGTTTGCTATGGGCTCTTCCACAGAGAACTCCGCTTTCCAGGTAACCCATAATCCCTGGAATCTCAAAGCCACTCCCGGAGGATCCAGTGGGGGTTCGGCAGCCGCCGTGGCCAGTGGAGAGGCGGTTATGGCTTTGGGATCAGATACGGGTGGATCCATACGCCAACCAGCCTCTTTCTGTGGTGTGGTTGGATTAAAAGCCACCTATGGAAGAGTTTCCCGGTATGGACTTGTTGCTTTTGCTTCCTCTCTTGATCAGATCGGTCCCATCACCAGGGATGTCTTAGACTGTGCTATGCTTCTTGAGGTCTTGAGCGGCAGGGATCGGTTGGATTCCACCAGTTTGGACTATGCTGTTCCTTCTTACGTCAAACATTGTGTCCCGGATCTAAAGAATATGACAATAGGACTGCCCCGGGAATACTTTGTCCCCGGGATGAGCCGTGAAGTAAGAGAGGCTATTATTCAGGCGACAGGGATTCTGGAAAAACTGGGTGCTAAGATAGAGGAAGTTTCCCTTCCTCACACCGAATATGCCATTGCTACCTACTACCTCATTGCCACTGCTGAGGCAAGTTCCAATCTGGCCAGATACGATGGAGTAGGATATGGACTCAGGACTAAGGATGTGAGTGATCTTATTGGAATGTATAAGAGGAGTCGTCAAGAAGGATTTGGTGAAGAGGTGAAAAGAAGAATAATGCTGGGAACCTATGTGTTGAGCAAGGGATACTACGATGATTACTACGGCAAAGCGGGAAGAGTCCGTACATTAGTGAGACGAGATTTTGAAGAGGTCTTCAAGGGGTGCGACGTTGTCGTTACCCCTACCTCTCCCACAGTAGCTTTTGAAATAGGAGAGAAGGTGGATGACCCCGTCAAGATGTATCTTTCCGATATATTTACCATCTCTGCTAATCTGGCAGGGATTCCGGGAATCTCCATTCCCTGTGGCTACAGCCAACAGGGACTTCCTATCGGACTGCAGGCCTTGGCTAAAGCCTTTGATGAGCCAACCTTGCTCCGAGTGGCCTATGCCTTTGAGCAGAATACCGATTGGCACAAAAGAGAGCCTGAGATTGACCTACAAAGATGAGTACAAAAAATTCACGCGGCTCACCGGTCATCAAGATAAGAGCTGAGACTCTACCCGAAGCATGGGAAAAATCACTCCTGAAATGCTGGAAAAAAGGAATCCAGGTAAGAACAGAATACGACAAACCCGAGGATCCTCCCAGCAGGGACTGTACCATAATTATTGAAGTCATCTCTCCCTTCAAGGAACCCCGTCTTCACCGGGCTATCCCTGCTGGACTGGCTGACCTGGAGATCTATTGCCAGGAAGTACTCCTAGGCGTTCACGACGAGTGGATTAAACCCGAGGAAGGGAAGTGGGAATACACATACCATGAAAGGCTTTTTAATTACAAAGTCGAAGGAAGAAGCATAAATCAGATCGAGTCTGTAGTGCACAAACTATGCGAGATCCCGTACACTCGTCGGGCTCAAGCGGTCACCTGGAAAGTCTGGGAAGATACGGACATCCATGATCCTGCGTGTTTTACCGCCGGGACCCAGATAGCCACACCAAATGGCTATGTCAGGGTCGAGGAGATCAAAGATGGCAGCGAAGTGTATTCCTACGACTTTACACTGGATAGAGTGGCAAAATCGGTAGCCAGGAAATGTTTTAGCAAAATGGCCAAAAACCTGGGGACATTCACATTATCAAACGGTGATGCTATTACCGTTACTGACGAGCATAGGATGTGGTGCAAGGATAGAGATGGCAGTATTGGATGGAGGAGGGCAAAGGATGTAACACAGGATGTGAGACTGCTGTCTGTAGCAAGAACTCTCAAGGCCGGCGGGACTGGGGGCGCATGGACAAAAGTAGATAACATAGACCGGTTCCTGGATGAAGCATTAGTCTATGACTTTGAGGTTGATCACCCGGATCACAGTATTATTTCAGACAACATAGTAACCCATAACTGTCTCCAGAGATGCTGGTTTCGCATATTTGGAGAGAATCTCCAACTAAATGTTCATCTTAGAAGTAACGATGCCTTTAAGGCAGCTTTTATGAACATGTTTGCCTTCACTGAACTCCAAAAGATGGTGGCAGAAAAGATTGGCCAGGCAACGGGCAAGAAAATCAAAGTGGGTAAATATGTCCATATCGCCGACAGCTATCATATCTACGGCTCCTACTATCAGGATTTCCAAGGCTTTCTGGACACTATGGAGAAAAGATCCTTTGAGGAAAGAACCTGGCCTACTTCCTTTGCAGAGCCCTTTTTCGAGGAAGGAAGAAAACGGCTGGAGAGGGAAAGGAGAGCAAAGGAAAAATGAGAGGAGGCTTCTTATGAGGAAAGTTCTGGTCACCGGAGGGGCCGGCTTTATCGGTTCCCACGTTGTGGACGGATATCTCAGGAGAGGCTGGGAAGTAGTGGTGGTAGACAACCTGTCAACCGGAAAGAAGGACAATCTCAACCGAAAAGCCACATTCTACAAGATGGACATCACTCATCCAGATATCGATAGGCTCTTCCTTGAGGAGAAATTTGACCTGGTCAATCATCATGCCGCCCAAATTGACGTCAGGATTTCGGTAAGGGATCCCCTCCTTGACGCCCAAATTAATGTCCTCGGAACCCTAAACCTGCTCACAAACTGCCAAAAGCATAAGGTAGATAGCTTCATTTTTATTTCCTCGGGAGGAGTAGTCTACGGGGAGCCAGATAGCCTACCACCCAAGGAAGAATTCACTAAGAATCCCCTGTCTCCCTATGGAGTCTCCAAGCACACCATCGAGCATTACCTCTACTACTACCAGCAAACCTTCGGTTTGAGGTATCTTGCCCTCAGATATGGCAATGTCTACGGACCCAGGCAAGATCCCCATGGCGAGGCAGGAGTTATTACCATCTTTACCGGAAAAATGCTCCAGGGGAAAACGCCCTTTATATATGGAGATGGTGAGCAACTCAGGGATTACATTTATGTGGAGGATGTAGTGGCGGGCAATATGGCGGGAACCGAGAGGATACAGGAGCTTAACAAGAGACAAATCTCATCTCCTGACGATCTGGCCTACAATGTGGGCACCCAGAAAGCGAGCTCGGTAAACCTCATTTACCAGATTCTGGCCCAGATTACCAAATTTGAGAAACCTGCCCGCTATGCCCCGGAAAGAGAGGGAGAAATTAGAAGGACATATCTGAACATTGAAAAAGCAAAAAAGGAACTCGGGTGGAAGCCAGAATTAGACCTGAGGGAGGGTTTAATGAGGACGGTGGACTGGTTCAGGGAGAATTCATAGCGATTCATCCTTCTCTCCAGCCAAGGCAAGCAACCTTCCTTCCCTTTGCCTGACAGACCTCTCCAGTTTTTCTAGAATAGCCTTATTCTCCTCTCTCAAGAGGTGCTTAAATCTTCCCTGAGATTTGATCCAATCTATGAAAGGTTTTCGCTTCTTCCTGGGACGGTAGGTAATGCGGTATTCACCATTCTCTACTTCATATAGGGGCCAAAAGCCGGTAAGAACAGCTAATCGGGCAATT
>JAUWAK010000003.1 GCA_030602105.1 Candidatus Aerophobota bacterium
GGAGTTACCGGATGCCTTCCTGGTCCGCTACGACCCTCACCCCCCCCATGGGGATGATCTACAGGATTCTTGGCTACTCCTCGAACCCGGGGACGTCTACCCAACTGTCGAGATCGTCCTGCTTTGCCTATCTGAGTGTTCTCATGCTCCACATTACCTACCCCGCCAAAGGTAGCTCTGCATTCCAGATGAATCAGGCGTATCTCGCCTGAAGGAAGCTTAACCTGAGCATATCCCCCTTCTTTGCTCAGAAGTTGCGCTGAGCCCCCGGCTGAACGAACCAATTGCCCTCCTTTCCCCTTCACCAGCTCAATATTATGAATGGGACTTCCTTCCGGGATTCGCCTCAGGGGAAGACTGTTTCCACTCCTGAGGGGAGCCTTCTCTCCCGCCACAACTACATCCCCCATTTTCAAGAGACTAGGGGCTACAATGTATCTCTTTTCCCCATCTTTGTAGCAAAGGAGAGCCACTCTTGCTGATCGATTAGGGTCGTACTCGATAGAAGTTACCCGGGCGGGAATTCCCTCCTTGTCCCGTTTGAAGTCAATCAGCCGGTATTTCCTTTTGCTTCCACCTCCCCGATATCTTACGGTAATTCTTCCCTGATTATTTCGACCGGCTCTTTTTTTCAAGGGAACGGTAAGAGTCTTTTCGGGTTCTGTTCTAGTGATCTCAGAGAAATCGGAGGCACTCTGATGTCTTCTTCCGGGGGAAGTAGGTCTGTACACGTTAATAGGCATCCTAAACTCCTAATTCCTCGATGGTGTCGCCTTCCTTCAGTTTCACTATCGCTTTCTTGTAGCGGGATGTCTTCCCCACCACCCGACCTCGCCATTTTCTGGGTTTGCCCTTCACCTGCATGGTTCTCACTTTGTCTACCCTTACCTTAAACATTTCTTCCACAGCTTCCTTTATTTCAATCTTACCTACCTGGAGGGGAACTTTGAATACATATTTGTTTTCCCTCAAAAGATGCGTGCTTTTTTCCGAGACCATAGGCTGGAGAATAATTTCCTTATCTGCCTTAGTCATTTCTTGAGTCTATCCTCTATCCTCTTCAGCGCTCCTCTGGTTACCAATACACTCTCATGAGAGAGGATATCATACGCTGAGACCAAAGGAGCAAGTCTGACTTGTAGGTACTTTAGATTGGAGGTGGCCCTTCTTATCTTCTCATTCCACTTTTCCAATATCAATAAGGTTTTACCTTCCACAGGAAACTGACTTAAGAATTTTGCCATCTCCCGCGTCTTGGGCTCATTCAGCTTAACTTTGTCCAGAACAAAAAGTGAATTCTCCCTTAGCTTCTTTCTAAGACTGGATCTGAAGGCTAATCTTTTGGTCTTCTTGGGCAAAGAATATTCAAAACTCCTCGGTTTGGGTCCAAAGGTAACCCCTCCCCCAACCCGCAATGGTGAGCGAATGGTTCCTGCTCTTGCTCTTCCAGTGCCTTTCTGAGCAAAGGGTTTGCGGCCTCCACCCCTTACTTCACTTCGGCCCTTGGTTGAGGCTGTTCCTCTTCTCTGGTTAGTGTGATGAGCTAATATTACTTCCCTGAGAATCCATCTATTAATGTCGCCTTCGAAGATATCCTTATCCAGCGTAATGTCCCCAGCCCTCTTACCTTTTGCATCGTAAAGCGGCGCTTGCATTCTTAGCTCTCATGTCCTTTTATGGTCAAAAGATCTCCCCCCTTACCTGGCAAACTCCCCTTAATCAGGAGAAGATTCTCCTTCTCGTCTATTTTAACCACTTTCAGATTATGCACGGTCATTTTCTCCCATCCCATCCTTCCCGGCATTTTCTTTCCCTTAAATACCCGGGACGGGTCAGCAGAAGCTCCTATGGAGCCAGGCCTGCGATGCCACTGTTTTGCTCCGTGAGAAGCAGGACCACCCTTGAAACCGTGTCTTTTAACTACACCTGCAAAGCCTTTCCCTTTGGAAATACCACTAACACTTACTAAATCTCCCTCCTTGAAAATATTCACTCTAATCTCATCCCCGGCCTCACACTCATCCATGCTCTTCATCCTTATTTCCCTGAGGTATTTTTGAGACGGGATTCCTCTTTTTTCAAAGTATCCCAGCCTTGGTTTGTTGAGTCTTTTGGTCTCCTTGAAACCTATCTGAATGGCTTCATATCCATCCTTGTCCTGCATCTTTTTTTGGACTATGATGCAGGGTCCGGCCTCAACTAAAGTTACGGGAACAAGAGTATCTTTTTCAAAGATGTGAGTCATCCCCAGCTTTTTTCCTAGGATCGCCTTTATCACAGCTTCACCTCAATGTGCACTCCGGTGGGAAGATTCATTCCCATCAAAGCATCCACAGTTTTGGGGTTTGATTGCACAATATCAATCAGTCTTTTATGAATTCTCATTTCAAACTGCTCCCGGGCATCCTTGTGAGTATGAGGAGATTTTATCACCGTGAATCGGCTGATTTTAGTAGGTAGAGGTACAGGACCGCAGATTTTTCCTCCTGTTCTCTTTATAGTCTCCACAATTTTTTTCACCGATTGATCCAATATTCGGTGGTCGTACGCCTTCAACTTGATTCTGATCTTCTGTTCAGGCATCCCTCACCTCTTTATTTCGTCGCACCATAATCCCTTGCGAGCTGGCCAGCCATTCCCGGGGGTACCTCCTGGTAATGAGAAAACTCTATGTTGGGTACCGCTCTGCCCTGTGTTAAGGACCTGAGGCGCGTAACGTAGCCGAACAGTTCTGCTAAAGGAACATAGCTTTTGAGATACCGAATGTTTCCCCGGGTTTCCATTTTATGAATCTGCCCGCGTCGGCCAGTTATATCCCCAAATACCTCTCCCAAAAATTCCTGAGGAACTCTTATCTCTACCTTCATCGTAGGTTCTAAGAAGTATGGGTCTGCCTTCAGGGCCGCCTTCCTAAAGGCGATGGAGGCAGCAGTCCTAAAGGCGAACTCCGAAGAATCTACCGGATGATATGAACCGTCAAGGAGGGTTACCTTGATGTCAACCAGAGGATAGCCTGCCAGAACTCCCGTATTCATGGCCTGCTCAATCCCCTTTCGTATGGCTGGCACAAATTCCTTAGGAATAGGGCCGCCTCTAGTCTTGTCCTGGAACACAATTTCATCATCTTTGTTCCTCGGTTCCACTTGGACCGATACATCTCCGTACTGCCCCCTCCCTCCACTCTGGTGGATATATCGACCCTGAGCTGCGGCCTCTTTCCTCACCGTCTCCCGATAAGCCACTTGAGGCTCCCCCGTGCTTACTCCAACCTTAAACTCTCGCCTCAGTCTATCAAGGATAACTTCCAGATGAAGCTGGCCCATTCCCGAAATTATGGTTTGACCAGTTTCTCTATCCTGGTGAACTCTGAAGGTAGGATCCTCCCCAGCCAATCTGGAAAGGGAATCAGCCAGTTTCTTCTGGTCCAGCTTCGTCTTGGACTCAATGGCCGTAGAGAGCACTGGTTCGGCAAATTGTATGTTTTCCAGGATGACAGGGTGCCGCTCATCGCAGAGAGAGTCCCCGGTATCAATATTCCGAGGGCCTATAGCTGCTCCAATTTCTCCAGCTTTGATTTCTGTCCGTGCCTGTCTATAGTTAGCGTGCATTTCCAGAATACGGCCGAACCTCTCTTTCTCATGTTTCATAGAGTTATAGACAAAGGAGCCTGCTTTGATCTTTCCCGAATAAACCCGAAAGTAAGTCAATTTCCCCACGTAGGGGTCGGTGACAACCTTAAAAGCCAGAGCAGCCAAGGGTTCATCCGGTGAGGGGCATCTTATCTCCTTCTCACCTGATATGGGATCCAATCCCTCTACTGGAGGAACATCCAAAGGAGAAGGTAGGTAATCCATGACGGCATCCAAAAGAAGACGGGTTCCTTTATTCTTCAGCGCACTTCCACAAACTACGGGCACTCCTTTGTGATGAAGACACATATATCTTACCGCCTTCTTGATTTCTTCTGGCTCGAGCTCTCCTTTCTCCAAAAACTTTTCCAGATAATCATCATTGGCTTCAGCCACTTTCTCCACCAACTGGTGGTGAAAATCATGAGCTTTCGCTGTCAAATCAGGCGGAATTTTTTCCCTAGAAACCTTGGCCTCTAAATCTTCACCATGCCAAATCACTGCTTCCATTCGCACCAAATCCACCACTCCCCGGAAGCCCCCCTCCTCACCAATGGGAATTTGAAGAGGCAGAGGTGTGAGATCGAATTCTTCGCCCACAGATTCCACCACCCGCCAAAAATCAGCCCCCACCCTGTCTAGTTTGTTGATGAAGATAATACGAGGAATATGATAGCGGTTGGCCTGACGCCAGACTGCCTCTGACTGCGGCTCAACTCCCTCCACACCACAAAAAATGATCACCGCTCCGTCCAGGATCCTTAGAGTTCTCTCCACTTCAACGGTGAAATCAACGTGGCCTGGAGTATCAATAATATTTATCTGATGGCCTTTCCAAAAACAGGTGGTTGCGGCAGAGGTAATAGTAATGCCCCTTTCCTTCTCCTGTATCATCCAATCCATCACTGCTGTACCTTCATGGACCTCCCCTACTCTTCTTATCTTTCCCGTATAATACAACATACGTTCAGTAATGGTTGTCTTACCCGCATCTATGTGAGCCACAATACCAATGTTTCTTATTCTATCCAAACGATATGAGTTCTTTCCCATATGTCTTCTCACCACCGATAGTGAGCAAAGGCTCGATTGGCCTCCGCCATTTTGTGAGTATCTTCCCTCTTCTTCACAGCCAATCCTTCTTGTCGGAACGCCATTACTATTTCCTCGGCTAGCCTTTCCCTCATGGGCCTACCCTTTTTTTGGCGGGCGAATTGAACTATCCACCGCAGAGCGAGAGTCTCCTGTCTCTGGGGATCGACAGTGCTGGGCACCTGATAAGTAGCTCCTCCAACTCGCCGAGACCGCACTTCCAATACCGGTTTGACGTTCTCCATTGCTTTCAAGAAAACCTGAAGGGGGTTTTGTTTTGTTTTTTTCTCTATAACGGCGAAACAATCATAGCAAATCGCCTCGGCTTTGCTCTTTCCTCCGTCCTTCATAACCTTATTGATGAGCTTGCCCACTAACTGACTATTATAGAGAGAATCTGGCAATACCACCCTTTTCTTGGATATCTTGCGCCTCGCCATCTCTTCTACTCCTTTTTCCTGCCATACCTTGACCGACTTCTTTTCCTTCCTTCAACTCCGCTGGTATCTAGAGTTCCACGGACAACGTGGTATTTCACTCCAGGCAGATCCTTAACTCTACCGCCTTCCACCAGGACAATAGAATGCTCCTGGAGGTTATGTCCTTCGCCAGGAATGTAGGCGGTGACGACTCTACCGCTGGATAGTCTCACTCTGGCTACTTTTCGAAGAGCAGAATTGGGCTTCTTTGGAGTTAGAGTTCGGACACTAACACAGACTCCTTTCTTCTGAGGCGATCCTCCAAGAGCTATACTTTTCGATTTTTTTCTTGCTCTTTTGCGTTTCTTCCTTAAGAGCTGATTTATGGTTGGCATAAGCGTTCCTTTCCAACAACGACCTCAAGAAATATCTCAGGACTCTTCCCCTTGATCACCAGATAAGAGCTTCCGACTCCCCTAGTAGTTATCAGGACCCATTTGAGACGGGCTTATCCTGCAAACCGTAGAAGCCTGTCCCAGCCGGGATAAGCTTCCCAACGATCACATTCCCTTTCAGCCCTCTAAGATGGTCAACCTGCCCGCATATAGCAGCTTCTGCCAGTACCTGCTTGGTCCTCTGAAAGGATGCAGCTGCCAGAAAGCTTCTTTTATCTTCCTGGGCTGCTTTGGAGATAGTCAAAAGAACTGGCCTAACTGTGGCTGGCTTGCCTCCTTTTTCCTTTGTTTTGCTATTAGCCTCTTCGAAATCTACCTTGTCTACCTGTTCTCCCGGAAGATAACCTGTATCCCCCGGATCTTCCACTTCGACCTTACGCATCATCTGTCTGATGATTACCTCAAAATGCTTACTATCAATATTCACCCCTTGGGACTTATAAACCTCCTGGGTCTGATTAACCAGGTAGTCCTCAACTGCTCTAACGCCTTTGATAGCCAGAAGAGCGCGTGGATTGACACTTCCTTCAATAAGTTTCTCTCCTGGCTCTACCATATCCCCCTCGGAAACAAGTATTTCTCCACCCACCTCGTAGGTGATCTCCTTTTCTCCTTCACCCCGAATCTTAACCAGAACTCTTCCCTCTGCCTCCTCAATGGCTACTCTTCCTTCTACCTCACTTATCAGAGCCTCCTCTCCCTTGCGCTGCCGAACAGCTCCTCTTTTTGAATAGGTTTGTTTTCTGGGCTCAAAAAGTTCAGTAGCTCGGGGCAGTCCTTGAGGAATATCTCCTCCTTTCTGGAATATTCCTCCAGTGTGGAAAGTACGCAAGGTAAGCTGTGTTCCAGGTTCTCCTATGGATTGAGCAGCAATGACTCCCACAGCTTCACCTACACTCACCATTCTATGGGCGGAAAGATCCCATCCATAGCACCTCTGACACAATCCCCATTTTGCCTGACAGGTTAAGGGAGATCGGATTTTCACCTCCCGGATTCCTGCTGCATCTACTTCATCAGCAATCTTCTTGGTGATTTCCTCATTTGATCCCACGATAACCTCTTCTGTGGAAGCATCAAGCACAGGAGAAGCGGTGAGCCTGCCAACAATTCTTCTCCCGACAGGCTCTATTATCTTACCGTCCCTTACCCGAGATTTCATGGTAAGACCGTCTATGGTCTGACAATCGTTCTCAGTGATAATCAGATTTTGAGCAGTCGCCACTAATTTGCGTGTAAGATACCCTGCGTAAGCTGTTTTTAGGGCTGTATCCACCAGACCTTTTCTTCCTCCGGACGTGGACATAAAGTACTCCGGAGCAGTCAAGCCTTCTTTGAAACTTGATCGAATAGGTTCCTCACCAACTCTTCCCCTCAGTCTTCCCCCCGAGACGGGGTAGAAGTAATGTTTGATCGCCTCAGAGGAGATGTTCAGGTCTTTGCGGAAAACTTCATCCCAAAGCTCTCGGCGGTAAGTTTCCCTTATTGATCTACTCATCAGACCCCGCATTCCAATAATCTGGCGCAATTGATCCGCAGTACCTCTGGCCCCTGATTTCCACATTAAATAAAGGGAGTTGAGCGGATGCCGGGACAGATACTGAGAAACTTTCTCTCCTAGCTGCTCAGTTGCCCTCATCAGCGCATCAATCACATCAATATATCTTTGCTCCTCACTGATGGTTCCCGCCTCGGCCAGGAGGCCATATCCCCTCGTTTCCTCTTCTATCGCCTCCAACAGCCCCTTTTTTTCTTTGATGTTGGGTAAGTCCGCCATAGAAAAAGTTAGGCCGCAGTAAGTAGCGTAATCAAATCCCAGTTTCTTTATCTTGTCAAGCGTCTGCACGGCAACAGTATTGCCCCACCTTTGCCAGATCTCGGCTACGAGAGCTGATAATACTTCCTTATCCACCAATCGATTCTGGAATTCCATTGTCTCTGGTAGAACCTGATTGAATACTACCCTTCCCGGGGTTGTCTCTATCCATTCCCCACCCAGCAGCAGTTTTATGGGCTGGTGGACACTCACCCTGTCCAGATCATAGGCCAATAGCACTTCCTGGGCAGAGGAAAAAACCTTCTTCTCATCCTCGGCTCTACTTTCCAAAGTCAAATAGTAGCAGCCGACCGTAATGTCCTGGGTTGGACTGACGATGGGTTCTCCACTGGCGGGAGAAAGGATGTTGTTGGTAGAAAGCAGGAGTGTCCTCGCCTCAAGCTGGGCTTCATAGCAGAGGGGAACGTGGATAGCCATCTGGTCTCCATCGAAGTCAGCATTAAAACCTGTGCACACCAAGGGATGCAGCTGTATGGCATTTCCTTCTATGAGAACAGGTTGGAAGGCCTGAATTCCTAATCTGTGCAGAGTAGGGGCTCTATTCAGAAGAACCGGATGATCCTCAACCACTCTCTCCAGTATTCCCCAAACAAAAGGATCAGCTTTCTCAACCAGATCATTGGCTCTCTTGATAGTCTCCGCCTTTCCTTCCTGCAAAATCTCCCTAATCACAAAGGGACGGAAAAGTTCCAAAGCCATTTTCTCCGGTATTCCGCATTCATGGAGGCTTAAATCAGGTCCAGGTACTATCACCGCTCTTCCCGAATAATCGACCCTTTTGCCCAAGAGATTCTGACGAAATCTGCCCTGCTTCCCCTTAATTGCCTCACTCAGTGATTTGAGGACCCGACCACCTGCCCCCAAAATGGGCTGGGAGAGTTTTTCATTCTCAAACAAGGCATCAACCGCCTGTTGCAGCATTTTCTTCTCATTGTGGATGATAATCCGAGGAGCTCCTATCTCCAACAGATATTTCAGACGGTTGTTTCTATTGATGATCCGACGATACAAATCATTCAAATCGGAGTTGGCGAAAATACCGCTTTCCAGCTGGACCATAGGTCTAAAATCCGGAGGAATGACAGGAATAATTTTTAGAATCATCCATTGGGGTTTGTTGCCGGAGCGCAGGAAATCCTCAACTACCTCAAGCTGGTTAAGCAATTTGATTGTCTTTCCCTTGGTTTTCTCCTCAAAGAGCTTCTCCTTTAACCTCTCTCTAAGCTCCTCAGTCTTAATTCCCTCCAGTACTCTTAGAATTGCCTCTGCTCCTGTTCCCGCCTTAAAACTTTTCTCTCCGTGTAGACCCTTATATTTTTGATATTCTTCCTCTTCCAAAACCTCAAGTTTCTTGAGAGGTGTGGAGCCAGCGTCGATTACCAAGTAACTTATAAAATAAATGATCTTTTCTACTTCATTCTTTTTCAGACCCAAGAGAAGTGGCAGGTATTTTTTGGTATACCAAATATGAGCCACAGGGGTAGCTAGTTCTATATGTCCCATTCGTTCCCGCCGAACCTTGGAAGACGTTACTTCAACCCCACATCTCTCGCACCTGACACCCTTGTACTTCATTTTTCGGTACTTACCGCAGTAACACTCGTAACTCTTGGTAGGGCCAAAGATCTGCTCGCAAAAAAGCCCTCCTCTCTCCGGTTTGAATGTTCGGTAGTTAATGGTATCTGTTTTCTTTACTTCACCGTAGGACCATCGCTTTATCTCCTCCGGTGAGGCAAGTTTTATCCTCACTCTGCTTATCTCACTCATTCTCAAGGATTTCTCCTTATCTTATGTTTCCTCTTTGTCTATATCCATGATGCCAAGTTTTCTGCCGTTTTTCCAAAATTCCAGCGATAATCCTAGAGATTGCAGTTCCTTGATTAGGACCTTGAAAGACTCGGGCGTTTGAGTATCGAGAAAGTTTTCACCTCTCATTATCCATTCATGTATCTTAGCCCGGGCCTGGAGATCATCGGACTTACCTGTAAGCATCTCCTGCAAGGTGTACGCTGCCCCATACCCCTGCAGAGCCCATACTTCCATCTCTCCAAATCTTTGGCCTCCCTGTCGAGATCTCCCTCCCAGGGGCTGCTGAGTTATGAGAGCGTACGGACCCGTAGAACGGGCATGCATTTTCTCTTCGGCCAGATGAATCAACTTCATCATATACATGTAGCCTACAGTCACCGGCTGGTGGAATGATTCTCCTGTTTGTCCGTCATAGAGAGTCACCTTCCCTGACTCAGGTAGAGAGGCCCTCTTCAATAATCGCCTTACCTCCTCTTCCTTGGGGCCTTCGAAAACTGGACATATTATCTTTGTTCCCAGAACCTTGGCTGCCCATCCCAGATGAACTTCCAATATTTGGCCTACATTCATTCGAGAAGGCACACTCAGAGGATTCAATACTACGTCCACCGGAGTTCCATCCTTAAGGGAAGGCATATCTTCTTCAGGAAGTACCTTGGCGACTACTCCTTTATTCCCATGACGGCCAGCTATTTTATCTCCCACTCTGATCTTACGACGCATAGCCACATATACCCTTACTCTCTTTTTCACGTCCGGCGGAAGATTGTCCTCGTTCTCCTGGGAAAGGACTTTGACTTTAATGACTTTTCCTTCAACCCCATGAGGAATTCTCAAAGAGTTATCTTTTACCTTTTGTGCCTTTTCTCCGAAGATAGAGCGCAGAAGTCTTTCCTCAGGAGTAAGTTTCACCTCAACCTGAGGGGTAACCTTACCCACCAGGATATCTCCAGATTTCACTTCTGATCCTATTCGGATAATCCCATCCTCATCTAGGTTCTTTAAAGATGCCTCCTCCACATTGGGTATATCTGCAGTAATTTCCTCCATTCCGGACTTCAGTTCCTTTGCCTCGACCTGAAGTTCCTCGATATGAATAGAGGTAAACACATCGTCCTTAACCAGTCTTTCACTGATCAAGACAGCATCCTCAAAATTGTATCCTCTAAGAGGCATAAACGCTGCTAGAACATCTCTGCCCAGAGCGAGCCTGCCCCCTCGGATACCTGCACTATCCGCGATGAAATCTCCCTCTTTCACCTTCTCCCCTTTGGCTACAATTGGCCATTGGTTAATGCAGGTACGTTGGTTGCTTCGATTGAACTTTATCAGACGGTAGGTATCGACCCCTGATGAAGTCTTGATCTTCACACAATCAGCATCTACATGAACAACTTCTCCAGACCGCCTTGCTCTCACCGCACTCATGGAATCTTGAGCAACTTTCTCCTCCATTCCTGTTTGAATAAGGGGCTCTTCTGCCATCTCCAGAGGGACTGCCTGACGCTGCATGTTGGAACCCATGAGAGCTCGGTTAGCCTCGTCATGTTCCAGGAACGGGATCAGGGAAGTACTTACCGATACTATCTGCTTGGGCGACACATCCACATAATCTACTTTTTCCTTGGGAACAGTGACAATTTCCCCCCTGTATCTGGCTATCAACTCAGCCTTCAAGAAATTCCCCTTTTCATCTACAGTATCGGTACTTGCAATATAGTAATTATCTTCCTCTCGGGCATCAAGATATACTACCCTTTTCGTGGCCCTGCCGCCTTCCACTTTCCTATAGGGGGCTTCTAGAAAACCAAATTCATTCATTCTAACATAGGTAGCCAACGAGGTGATCAAGCCAATGTTTTGGCCTTCAGGAGTCTCTATGGGACAGATACGACCGTAGTGAGTATAATGAACATCTCTCGCTTCCTCCTTGGCCTGGACCCGGCTGAGTCCCCCCGGACCCAAGGCAGAGAGTCTGCGTTTGTGAGTGAGTTCCGCCAGCGGATTGGTCTGATCTGAATATTGAGAAAGGCGTCCAGTATTGAAAAAACTATCCACCGAATTCCTCACTGTCCTCGTATTAACGAGGGAGCGGGGAGTAACTGTTTCCGGATCCTGAATGCTCATGCCCTGCTGTATGACTCGGGCCAGGTTAGCCAATCCAGTATGGAGTTGTTCCGACAGAAGATCTCCCACTCTCCTTACTCTTTTAGAGGACAGATGATCCAAGCTCTTTATTTCTTTTTTTTCTCTATTTAACCTTAAGAGGTATTTCATAGTACCTACAATATCCTCCAGTCGGAGAACTTCGGTCTCCCAATCGCCATCTAAGTCCAATTCCTTATTGATCTGGAACCGACCCACTCTGCCTAGACTATATCGGCGAGGATCCAGAAATGTTCTGGTAAAGACTTCGTTAACTGACTCAAAAACAGGGGGGCGAGTTGGCCTGAGAGAATGATAAACCTTTAGAAGGGCATCCTTCTGCGTGCCTGCCCCATCCTGCTTGAAGCTTTCTTCCAGGATTCTTCTGTCGTCTGGATCCTCAAATTCCGCCAGAATTTCCTCAGCCACTCCACCCATGGCTCTTAAGAATAGGGTCGCCAGAAATCTCCTCCTGCGGTTGATCCGCATGTAGATAAGACCCTCTCTAATTTCGAAATCCAACCAGTTTCCTCTTTCTGGGATAACACGTGCTTTGTACATTACCCCGGAACTCGAGGAAGCAGAGATATCCTCTTCAATAAATACCCCAGGGGATCGCTGCAATTGGTTGACTATTATCCTCTCTGCCCCATGAATAATAAAACTCCCCCTTTCCGTCATTACAGGAAAATCTCCCAGGTAAACTTCCTGCTCCGTGACCTCCCCGGTCTCCTTCTTAACCAAGCGTAGCTTCACATACAGAGGAAGAGAATGGGTGAGTCCTTCCTCCTTGCATTTCTCCTCCGAATATCTGGGCTCTCTTAAATCATACTCTACAAAATCCAGAGCCAATCTGCCATTGTAGCTTTCCACGGGAAATATATCCTTGAAAGCCCCCTGCAAACCCTCATCAACCCTCTTTTTTGGCGGAACATCTACCTGCAGAAAGGCGTCAAAGGAGACTTTTTGCATCTCCAGCAGATTCGGTACCTCAATGACGGGTTTTGACTTGGCGAAATTCAGCACTTTTGAACTTTTCTTCATGTCCATGAGTCAACCCCTACTTCACCTCTACCTTAGCCCCTACCGCCTCCAAAGTCTCTTTGATCTTGAGAGCTTCTTCCTTATTTACCCCCTGCTTGACCGGTTTCGGAGCTTGCTCCACCAAATCCTTGGCTTCCTTCAATCCCAGAGAAGTCATTTTTCTTACTTCCTTAATCACCTGGATCTTTTTGTTGCCCACCTCACTCAACATAACGTCGAACTCGGTTTTTTCTTCCTCTGCTGCGGCTTCACCCCCAGGGCCATGAGCTTGAATCCCAACGGGGGAGACAGCAGCTGCCTCGACTCCAAATCTATCCTCTAGGTCTTTTACCAACTCCGACAGTTCCAGCACGTTCATCCCCTCAATAGCTTTAATGATCTCCTGCTTTTTATCACCTCTTCCCTTGCCTTGAGGCTGCACCTTAAGTTCTTTTGCAGGTTCTACTTTGGGTTCTACTTTGGGTTCTACTTTGGACTCCACCTTAGGTTCGACTTTAGCTCCTTTTCTGGCTTTAATCTTGGGTTCTTCTTGGGGTTCCTTCTTTTGCTCTTGCTTTGTTTCTTCAATTTTTTCCCCGGTTGAGGATGCTGTTTTCGACATAGACTATCCTCCTTTTTTGGCCGAAATTGCGTTCAAAACATACATTAGTCGCCGCAAAGGCGAGCTCAAGGCGCCGGTTAGTCTTGCTACCGGAAGTTGGAGGAAGAACACCATCTGGGACAAAAGAACCTCCCGAGAGGGCATTCTCCCCAAGCTCTTCACCTGGTCTTCTTCTAAGAAATCTCCACCTAGAAGACCTCCCTTGATGCTCAAATTGGGATGATCGGGAAGAAAATCCACCAGTACTCTGGCTGAAATCAAAGGATCTCCTTCTACAAAGACTACTGCTGTGGGTCCACAAAAAAACTGCCCTAATCCTTCCAACTCACCTTCCTCAACCGACCTCGTGGCAAGAGTATTTTTGACCACTCGAAAAATGGCCTTCCCCTCTCTCAATTTACCTCGGAGCTGGGTAAGTTCTGCCACTTTTAGTCCTCGATAATCCACTATGAAAGAGGCCGGACATGTCCCAAGAAGCCTGCGGATCTCCTGGACCTTCTCCGTCTTTTCTTTTAGCGCCATTTTACAAATCCTTCAATAGGCTCCCTACATCTACTCTTATGCCCGGTCCCATTGTAGAGCAAAGCGAAATGTTCCGAAAATACGTCCCCTTCACCGTAGAAGGTCTATCTTTCTTCAAAGCTCTCAGCAGGGCCTTGAGATTCTCAAGCACGGCATTCTCGGTAAAGGAGATCTTTCCTATTGAAGTATGGATACCCCCACTGGCATCGTTTTTGTACTCAATCTTTCCTTTCTTCAATTCGGTGACCACCTCGGAGGGACGCTCACTCACCGTCCCTACTTTTGGGGATGGCATCAACCCTCTAGGACCCAGGATTCTCCCTAATTTAGCCACATCTTTCATTGACTCGGGGGAGGCCACAACGGCATCAAAATCAAGCCATCCTTTCTCGATTCTGGCTATCACTTCCTCATCTCCTACCCAATCGGCTCCTGCCTTCCTGGCTTCCTCAGCCTTATCTCCTTTAGCAAAGACCAGCACCCTGAGTTTTCTACCCGTCCCATGGGGTAGAGCTACTGTCCCTCTCACTCGCTCACCGCGGTCCTTAGGTTTTATGTTCAAAGAGACGGCCACCTCTAATGACTCCTCAAATCCACAATGAGAAATCTCCTTGATCAGCTTTATGGCCTCTAGAGGCGGGTACTTCTTGTTTTTTTCCAGCCTCTCGGACATCTTTAGATACCTTTTACCCCTTTTTGTCATGATCAATCCTCTATTTCCAAACCCATGTTTTTCGCCGTTCCTTCAACGATCTTGACTGCGCCCCTCAGATCGTAGGCATTCAAATCGGGCAGCTTGATCCTTCCTATCTCCTCTAGATCCTTGCGGCTTACCTTGCCCACCTTCTTGCGGTTAGGCTCCCCCGAACCTTTCTCAATTCCGGCTGCCTTTTTGAGTAAGGAAGCGGCCGGAGGTGTCTTTAGCTCGAAAGTAAAAGACCTATCCCTGTAGACGGTTATACCCACAGGAATAATGATATCTCCCTTATCCTTGGTCTTTTCGTTGAACGCTCGGCAAAAATCCATTATGCTCACCCCGTGCTGACCTAGAGCTGGCCCTATGGGGGGAGCTGGATTAGCCTTCCCAGCCACTATCTGAAGCTTGATTTTTGTCTGAATAGGTTTTTTCGCCATTAGAGCTTCTCCACATTAACGTATTCTATTTCCACGGGGGTTTCCCTGCTGAAAATGGACACGAGAACTTTAAGTCTTTGCTGACTAGCATTGACTTCTATGATCTCCCCTTGAAAATTGGCAAAGGGTCCTTGAGAGATACGAACAGCCTCACCCTGCTCGAAAACAACACCGGGTTTAGGTTTCTTTTCCAAAAGACCCATTCGGTATTCCACGCCGCTCACCTCTTTCTTGTCCAACGGAACAGGCTGACTCCTGGGGCCTACGAAACCAGTTACACCAGGAGTGTGCGCTATAACAAATTTACTCTCATCGGTGAGTTCTGCCTCAATAAGTATATACCCGGGGAAAAACTTCCTGCGGTATGTCCTTCTTTTTCCATCCTTAACCTCTGCTATCTTTTCCTTGGGAATTAAGATGCGGGAAACCTTGTCTTTGATCCCGAAGGATTCCATTCTTTGCTCAAGGTTAGTCTTTACTCTATCCTCCTGTCCCGCATAGGTATGAAGAGCATACCATTTCTTCTCACTCACAGTCACTTCACCTCAGAAATATGTTAAGAATCTGCAGAAATAATATATCGATCCCACCTATGAATATGGCAAAGACAATAACAGTAATGAGAACAATAAGAGTGGACCTTATGATTTCAGGTCGAGAAGGCCAGCTCACTTTTCTCATTTCACTTCTTACGGCCTTAAGAAAATCCCTTATCTTCTTGAACATTGATTCCTTCCGTTTCGAGACACCAGATCAAATTAAGACCCTTGTCGGACCCACGCCAATCTGTCGAATGGGCTAGGATCAGCAGAAGGAAACCTGTATGCCACTTCTGGGCAGGTCCGGCAGGACTCGAACCCGCAACCGCCGGATTTGGAGTCCGGTGCTCTAGCCAATTGAGCTACGGACCTATTTTTCCTTATGGAGAGTGTGCTTCAGACACCTCTTGCAATATTTCCTGAGACTCAGAGGGGATGTATCTTTGTTCCTGCTAGCCGCATAATTCCTCGCTTTACACTCTGTACACATCAGGGTAACTATTTTCCTCATGAGATCTCTTACTCAATAATCTTGCCAACCACACCGGCTCCCACTGTATGCCCCCCTTCTCTTATGGCAAACCTCAGACCCTGTTCCATAGCAATAGGGGTAATGAGCTTAATGGTTAATTTGACGTTATCTCCAGGCATGACCATCTCTACACCCTCAGGCAAATTCACATCTCCCGTGACATCGGTGGTACGGAAATAGAATTGAGGGCGATAGCCTTCGAAGAAAGGAGTATGCCTTCCTCCCTCCTCCTTGTTCAACACATATATTTGGGCCTCAAATTTGGTATGAGGAGTTATGCTGCCGGGAGCGGCAAGAACTTGTCCTCTTTCCACGTCTCCCTTTTCGATTCCCCTGAGAAGTACACCAATATTATCGCCTGCCTGGGCGTCGTCGAGAGTTTTTCTGAACATCTCCAGACCCGTAGCCACCGTCTTTTTGGTCTCAGCTAACATTCCCACTATTTCTACGGAATCCCCTATGTTGACCTTTCCTCTCTCCATTCTTCCCGTAACCACCGTCCCTCTTCCTGTAATGGTGAAAATGTCCTCTACGGCTAACAGGAAGGGCTTATCCACATCTCTTACCGGAATAGGAATGTAATCATCCACGGCCTCTAAGAGATCCAAGATGGGTTTGCATTTGGGACAGTCTTCTTTGCCGCATCCGCACTGAACACATTGCAAAGCCGATCCAGTCACGAAGGGTATCTCATCTCCAGGAAATTCATAATTTGACAAGAGCTCCCGGACCTCCAGCTCCACCAGTTCCAGCAGTTCTTTATCCTCCACCTGATCTACCTTATTCAAGAAAACTACTATGGCTGGAACATTTACCTGGCGGGCTAGCAAAATATGTTCTCTTGTTTGAGGCATGGCACCGTCTGCAGCAGAAACTACCAAAATAGCTCCATCCATCTGAGCTGCTCCGGTAATCATGTTCTTAATGTAATCAGCGTGTCCCGGACAATCTATGTGAGCATAGTGTCTTTTTTCCGTCTCATATTCTGCGTGATAGATAGCAATAGTTAAACCTCTTTCTTTTTCCTCTGGAGCCTTATCAATCTCTTCCAGACTCAAAGCCTTAGCTAATCCCTTCTTTGCCAGAACCCCGGTAATGGCTGATGTAAGAGTAGTTTTCCCATGATCCACGTGCCCAATGGTTCCAACGTTAATATGAGGCTTGGTGCGCACAAACTTTTCCCGTGCCATATTTACTTCCCTCCTTTCTGCTAAGATTTTCACGGGGAACTATTCCCCGCGAAAACCCCTTCTTGGTTCATCATACCCCTTGGGTATCCTGGATCTCGAAAATTGTAGCTTTCTAAAACGCTCCGCCAGCACGGGCCCCTGAATAATCCCGTGCTCCAAGACACCCTCAGGAGCTATGAGCCGTTTTCGCTGTTTCAAACTTGAAGTCTATCTGGAGCCCACGACCGGACTCGAACCGGTGACCTCATCCTTACCAAGGATGTGCTCTTCCGTCTGAGCTACATGTGCGAGAGAGTCTCGGGACTCTTTCCCTCTCTTGCTGCATATCCGCTTTGAATTGTCTCTGCTCATCTTCTCGTTTGGGGAAAGACTTGAAACTCGTCGCCTTGCTCCTCAGACACAAGTCTTTCTTCTTCCTCAACTCGAAGACTCGTTACGGTGGCTTCTATAAGGCTCCTTCAGGGAAAGTCCCTCGACATGCGTATAGATCTTCTAAATGCTAATCCTTCCCTATGCTTGTGGTGGGGAGGGATGGATTCGAACCATCGTAGGCAGCGCCAACGGGTTTACAGCCCGCCCCATTTGGCCACTCTGGCACCTCCCCCTACTGTTTTCTCTGCCCGGCTTCCTCTTCTTCTAGTTTTGCGTGCGCCGCTGCCAGACGAGCAATGGGAACTCGGTAAGGAGAACAACTCACGTAGTCCATCCCAACACCATGACAGAACTTAACGGAAGAAGGCTCTCCCCCATGCTCTCCACAAATGCCTATCTCCAAATTTTCCTTTGCTTGCCGTCCCTTCCTCGTACCTATCCGAATCAATTCTCCTACTCCCTCCTGATCTATCACCTCGAAGGGGTCGTCATCCAAGATTTTTTTCTTGATGTAAATAGGAAGAAATTTTCCTTCGGCATCATCTCGACTGAAACCAAAGGTTGTTTGAGTAAGATCATTAGTCCCAAAAGAGAAGAAATCTGCCACCGCGGCAATCCTGTCCGCGCAAAGAGCGGCACGGGGAAGCTCTATCATGGTGCCTATTTTGTATTCAAAACTTACGCCTTTCTCCTCCATAATCTCATCAATAAGATCTTCCATCTCATTCCTCAGAATGGAGAGTTCTCTCTCGTGAGCCACCAGGGGAATCATAATCTCTGGATAAATCTCTCTCTTTTGACTGATTAACTCAGCCGCAGCTTCAAAAACAGCTCTGGTCTGCATCATATAAACTTCCGGAAAGGTAACACCCAACCTACAACCTCGATGTCCCAGCATGGGATTCATCTCCCTCAAGCTTTCAACACGATGAAGAAGTCTTTCTTTCTCTTCAATCAGTTTTTCATCGGCTGCCTTCAGTTTCAAGTCATTGATCTCAAGCATCAGCTCTTCATGATTGGGCAAAAATTCGTGCAGGGGTGGATCTAGCAATCGAATAATAACGGGCAGGCCCTCCATCTCCTTGAGGATCTTCTTGAAATCCTGCCTCTGCATAGGCTCCAGAATCTTTAGTGCTTTCTCTCGCTCCTCTGGGTCCTCGGCCAAAATCATCCTCTGTACGTGAGGGAGTCTGTCCTCACCAAAGAACATATGCTCTGTTCGACAAAGCCCGATTCCCTCCGCTCCCAACTCCCGGGCTATTCTGGCATCCTCCGGGGTGTCCGCATTAGCCCTTACGCCCAGGGTTCTTACCTCATCTGCCCACTTCATAAGCCTCCTAAAATCATCACCCGGCACAGGCTCAACCGTATGAACTACACCCTTTATTACCTTGCCAGTGCTCCCATCCAGAGTGATAAGGTCGCCCTCCTTAAGAATGAGTCCATTTACTTCAAATTTGCCCTTTTCCTCATCCACTTTTATGGCCTCACACCCTGCTATGCAGCACTTGCCCATACCCCTCGCCACCACAGCCGCGTGCGAAGTCATTCCCCCTCGAGAGGTAAGAATGGCCTCAGCGGCTGCCATTCCATGGATGTCTTCCGGTGAAGTTTCCCTCCGCACCAGGATCACTTTCCTCCCGTCCGTGGCTAGCTCGACTGCTCTATCTGCCGTAAACACAACCTCTCCTGTGGCAGCTCCTGGAGAAGCCGGTAGGCCTTCGGCAATCACCTCGAACTTCTCACGAGGATCAAGGCGCCTGTGCAGGAGTTGATCCAACTGGGCTGGCTCCACCCTCCTCAGAGCTTCCTCTTTACTGATTAATTTCTCCTCAACCATATCAGTGGCCACTCTCACCGCGGCTTGAATGGTTCTCTTGCCCGCCCTGGTCTGCAGGAGATAAAGTACGCCCTTTTCTATAGTAAATTCAAAGTCCTGGACATCACGGTAGTGCTCCTCTAGCCTTTGAGCAACGCTCACCAGTTCCTCGTAGACCCCTGACATATCTTCCTTCAGCAGGGGAAGAGGCCGAGGTGTCCTTATGCCAGCCACCACATCCTCTCCTTGAGCATTGAGCAGGTACTCCCCATAGATTCCCCTTTCTCCTGTAGCTGGATTTCTGGTGAACCCAACTCCAGTGCCAGAATCTTCCCCCATGTTGCCAAAGACCATGCTCTGAACATTAACGGCGGTGCCCCACTGTTCACGAATCTTGTGGATCCGGCGATAGTTAATAGCTCTTCTATTGTTCCATGAGGCAAAAACAGCATCCTTGGCCATATCTAACTGGCGGAAGGCATCCTGCGGAAAATCAGCTCCCCTTTCCTTCGCTATGAGCTCTTTAAACCTGTCCACCAGATCCTTGAGGTCTTCAGCCGTTAAATCAATATCTTCCTTTACTCCTCTGACTGCCTTTTTTTTCTCAATGAGCTCTTCGAACTTTCTTCCCCCTAGGCCCAGAACTACATTGCCAAACATCTGAATTAGGCGACGATAGGCATCGTAGGCGCATCGCTCATCGTCTGTTTGCTTCGCTAGTCCCCGTACGGCAGTATCACTCAAGCCCAGATTTAGAACTGTGTCCATCATTCCGGGCATGGAGATTCTGGCCCCTGATCGTACAGAAAGCAGCAAAGGGTTATCAGCATTTCCAAATTTCTTCCCGACTGCAGCTTCCAACCTCTGCAAATTATGGGATATCTCACCAGATAAGCTCTTTGGATAAGAGCGGTGCTGAGCGAAATAGGAACATACCTCAGTGGTAATAGTAAAGCCGGGAGGAACCCTGATCCCCAGGCGAGCCATCTCAGCAAGATTTGCGCCCTTGCCTCCCAAGAGATTCCGCATAGCTCGGCAGCCATCGGCCTCATTTTGCGCAAAAAAATAAACAAAAAGCCCCCTCTTCCGTTTGGGTTCAGCCATTTCTATTTCAACACCTCTTATCTACTTAATTCTTGGTTTCTCAACCCCCCTTACTTCTTTCGGCCTTCCTATTATACTAAGCTTTACTTCCATGTCAAGTGGTGCCTGTTCGGCTTCAAAACTAAGGCTATCGGATTCTAAGAGGAAGACTCTCCTGAGCACTCAGGGAGAAAGTTCCTTCAGATACTTATAAAACTCACTGTCTGTGGTTAAAATCAACCAGGTCTCATCGTCCAAAGTGTACTTGTAAGTATCCAGAGTCCTCAGGAAAGAATAGAACTCAGGATCCTTGTTGTAGGCCCCAGCATATACGGTCGTGGCTTCAGCATCAGCCTTACCTTTTATTTCCTGAGCCTTTCTGTAAGCCTCCGAGGTGATTTTCTTCAGTTCTTTCTCCCTCATTCCCTCTATCTCAGCTCTTTTTCCGTGACCTTCTGAGCGGGTCTGCTCAGCCACTCTTCTACGTTCCGAAATCATACGAGCATAAACTTTTTCCCTTACTTCCTCCACATAGTTTAGCCCTTTTATTCTAATATCGATTAATTCTATTCCATATTGAGCGACCCCGGCAGTAGCTTCGGTCAGAATCATTTGGGTTATGTTCTCTCGACCAATCTTAACTTCGCCCATCTCCTCCGCAGCCCCGATGCCCACCTCAGTTTCCTCAAATTCCCTCTCGGTGTTTCTGACCAACTCATAGAGGAGGTGGCTGGTGATCTGATTCCTGGTAGCCGAGTCAATTATATCATCCAGTCTGCCCTGGGCTACCCTTTCATCCCCCATTGTTTGAAGGAACTTCAGGACATCCACAATCCGCCATCGGGCCGTGGTATCCACCCAGATAAACTTCTTATCCTTGGTAGGAATCTGAGTGGGGCTGCCATCCCAGGTCAAAAGACGTTCTTCAAAGTAGTTCGCCCTTTGGATAAACGGCTTTTTTATATGTATACCCGCTCTGGTTATGGGTTCACCAATAGGCTCACCAAACTGGGTGATAACCACCTGCTGTGTTTCATCCACCGTGTACAGGGTCGCTGCCACCACTATCAAAGCCACAATGACCACAACTATGATGGGAATCCATCTCTCAAGTTTCATGATCCGCCTCCCCTCTCGGTTAAGGACAACATAGGTAGAATCGCCTTCTGTTCTGAATCAACAATGTATTTGCGACCCATCTTGGGTAGAATTTCTCCTAAAGTTTCCAGATACAGTCTCCTTCTGGTAACATCCTTAGCCTTATTGTATTCCTGCCAGACAGCCACAAATTTATTAGCGTCCCCCTCAGCCTGATTTACTCTATTGATAGCATATCCTTCAGCCTCACTGATGGTCTTCTCCGCTTGCCCCCTGGCCTTGGGAATGACTTGATTGTAAGCCTGCCAGGCCTCATTAATGGTAGTTTCCTTCTCCTGCTTGGCCTCATTAACTTCGTTAAAAGCGGGCTTTACCGGATCAGGCGGATTCACATCTTTCAGCTTGACGGTGACAATCTGAACCCCGGTTTGATAAAGATCAAGGACCTCCTGGAGTTTCCTCTGGGCCTCCTGTCCTATCTCTATCCTTCCTACGGTCAAAACTTCATCTACACTCCTGTCGCCTACTATCTGGCGCATGGCTGCTTCTGAAATGTCCCTGATATTCTCGCCAACATCTCTCACCTGAAAGAGATACTTCACCGGATCCAGAACCCTATACTGAACAATCCATTCGACCACTGCCACATTGAGATCCCCACTCAGCATCAGGGATTCATCATCAAACCTTCCTGGCGCATAAATGGTTCGCTGCCCAGCCTGGAGAGTCCTAAACCCGAATTCCTCCTTAAAGACATGCAGTACCCTCACCTTTGTCAATGTCTCCATAAAGGGAGCTTTTAGGTGGAGTCCTGGTTGAGAGGCCCTGACATATCTTCCAAACCTCCTGATTACCCCCACCTCCTCCGGTCCGATGGAATAAAAGATAGAGGCCAGAATT
>JAUWAK010000044.1 GCA_030602105.1 Candidatus Aerophobota bacterium
CTACCCTACCCAAGCTTGGCGTCAGTTTCTCGTCAAGCTGTTTGACTTCACCGATATAGCGCCACACATCAACAAATACAGGTTCTGCTCGTACATATCGTACGATGACGAGGGCTGCAGAGAGTGCATAGATCTTTGCCCTTCAGGTGCACAAGTTAGTTCTGTTCCAACTCCTCACGGGGCCTATCCAGAGGAGATTTCAAATCAAACCCACAGGTTCTGGGAGGGTAAGCTCCAGTTTGACTTTGCTCGGTGCTGTGAGGACAGAGGACAGATGGGAACATTATTTCCAGAGTGGTCTTGTGCAAGATGCGTGTCGATCTGCACAGGTGCAGGCAAGAGAAGGACGAACGCTACTAAGAATTTCTACAAAAAAATACTTCAATTGACGAAACAACTGAAAGCAACCTCTTTCCCAGCCTAGAGAATCTCACCCAAGAACTTCAGAAAATCACAAAGAAAAAATGATCCGTCCTCGAGCTGAGCTCCCGGGCGGGACGATGTTGATAACAAATCCGTCGTGTTCTAGAGGTCGTACAGACTGGCTCCGGGGGACGGACGATGTTCGAACCTTTTTCGAGGATCCCGCCCCAACAATGACGCACTATTAGCTTTTCTTGCGTTCCAGAATCCTCTTGAGGTTTTCTCCCTCTTCCCTTATGTGTTTCTTGCCAACTTCGATTGAAGTGTCGACATGTTTCTTAGCGATTAAGCGATAGAATCGTATACATCTTACATACCCTACAGCGGTGAAGACAGAATGTGAACCTTTTGGTTCGATGAGCCATTCAAACCCAGGGGAAACTAACGACAAAGGAAACGCATATTTGAACATGATCTTTCTATTTGGGACGACTTCACCAATAGTTCCCTTGAGTTTTCTTAAATCTCCCCCCAATACCTCTTCACCATACCAGCTCGAACCAGAGTCCATTGGTTTTCCTTCAGTCCACTTGAATAAGACATGGTCTTTGGGATGCCAGATTTTGTAGTTCTGTTCGAGGTTGGCGAAAAACTTCCAAATCCTTTCGGGCGTTGTTTTTATCTCTATTGAATCTCTCAGTACTAATTGGGTGAATAGACTCATACATGACACCTCCACCAAATCTTTAGCAAGTTATGCAACTCATGGTACTCTATTGGTGACCTGCCGCCATTGATTGTGCCACTTTCTAAGTCAAAATCACGGGGATGATGGCGGGGGGAGGCAGCACCCGCCAGGCCACGGAGCAATCTCCACTGGCGCAGAAGGAAACCTCGCCTAAGTGATCTCCTCCATTTTTGTGAAGCTTCCATAGCAGATGAGATTATCTCCTGCACGTATCTTATGACTTCCCCTGGCCACTAGAATCTTTTCTTCCTCCCTTTCGATTGCGAGAACGAGAATCTTCCTCTTGCGTAAGTCCAACGCAGCCAAGGTTTTTCCCACGGATGCCGATCCTTCGTGCAGGGTGATCTCCGCAATACCGAAGTCCTCTCCCAGGTCCAGCATTCGGCCTATGGCTGCTTTCTGGAGCTTCCACCTTTGGCGAAGTTCCGTCTCTATCTTCTTGGAGAGGAAGCGTGCGAGTCTCGTGTGGGTAGCTACTCTAAATATCACGTAAAGAGCGATCGCCAGGACAACAAACCGGCCTGTTGCCCAGGCAGAAGTTACAGTAAGAAACGAGGAGGCAAGTCCAGCAATGACAGCAACCATTCCACCATTTCCGGTTATCATAAGGAGAGAGATTATGCGGCGCCTTATCGGGGGGTTGAGCACCAGCTCCGCCTCCTTGGTGGTAAAGCCGGTTCCGGTCAGAGCAGAAAGGGCCTGAAAGTTTGCCGTCGGCTTATCCAGGCCAGTGAGCTGAAGAGCCACAGCAGCGATGTTTCTTATCATTACGATAATGAATACTACGGTGATTATGACGATAATTCCACCCATAATCTGACCTCCTCATTGTGATTTATATTTCCAAGAATACGTCACTCTCTAGGTGTCGTTCCGGACGTACTCTTTTCCTTACTTTCTCCTGCGACGGCGATAGATTGGAAGGTAAGCTGTCCATCCTTCCTCAGAACCGAACCACTGCGGTTCCTTGGGCAAAGCTCTAAGTCTTTTTCCGCTTTCTTTGCCAACTATCTTCTCTTCCAGCAACTAAGTGGGGGAATTTATCCAGATGTGTATGGGGCAAGAATTTGGCAGACATGAACTCCTCCATGTAATTGGGATGAGTGATAAGGTCATGATAGGTTATCTTTCGACTAATCTCATAACATACCCTGAGAGCTTCTGTAGACAAAAGAGCCATCTTCGCTCCCATAAGGGAAGTATTTCCTACGAATTGAACCTTCTCCAGAGATAAATCTGGTATGAGTCCTATGGTAAGAGCGCTCTCTTTGTCAAGATAGTTACCAAATCCTCCAGCCAGGTACACTCTCTGGACGTCTTCAAATTCTAGATCAAGGAAACCCATTAAGATACTTATGGCAGCAAAAATAGCTGCTTTAGCTCTCATTAGATTGTCAATATCTGGCTGGGTAATGACCAGGTCTTCTCCTGTTGCCGATTGATCAGCAGAAATTAGAACAAATTCCATCTCCCCGTTCTTCTCCCTGACTCGGTTATCTTTGTGAGAACTTAGCCCTCCAGACCTATCAATAAAGCCTGAGGTGAACAGCTCAGCTAAAAGATCAATTAATCCGGAGCCACATATTCCCCGTGGTTTGGTATCACCGATCGTAGCACACCTAATCTTGCCCTCCTCGGTAATGTTCACCTTCTCTATAGCTCCTTTAGCGGCTCTCATGCCACATGTCACGCCGCTTCCCTCAAAGGCAGGACCGGCGGAAGCAGAACAACAGATCATCCAGTCTTTATTCCCAATGACAATCTCTCCATTGGTTCCTATATCTATAAGCATGGTAAGTTCCTCTGCCTGGTAAAGGCCGGTGGCCAGAATACCAGCAGTAATATCTGCCCCTACCCAACCGGCTATACTGGGAAGGCAGTAAAGAAGGCCCCGGGGATTAATCTTTATCCCTACCTCGGCCGCCCTCACCGGTGGAGGAGATGTGCAGGCAGAAATATACGGCTCCTTTCTGATCTGGGCAGGATCAAGTCCCAGAAGAAAATGGACCATAATGGTATTTCCCGCACAGACGAGAGCCATGATATCATTCAGCCTTACACCGTTTCTCAAGATAAGAGCGGTAATAACATTGTTTATGTCTTTTACTATAGCTTGCCTTAGTCTGTCCGGTCCATTCTTTTCCACATAGAGCATTCTCCGGGTGACTTCTTCCCCATAAATCCTTTGGGAGTTATAGGTAGCTTCGGCATCAACAGTTTCAGAGGTATTCAAGTTTACCAGATGGGCTACGACTGTGGAGGTACCAACATCTATAGCTACAGCATAGTTTCTCTTGGTAGTATCCCCCCCTTCCACCTGAATGACCTCTGTTGTTCCTCCTCTCATTCCCAGGGTTGCTGTCACTTTCCAGTTATTCTCTCTCAAGATTCCGGGCAGGATCTGTATTATTTTAAGACCGGTCTGCATCACAGGAGCCTTCCTTTGTCGTCGGATATGATGATAAAGCCGCACGTGGTCAGCTACATTATCTTGAAGACTGGGCGGGGGAAGCTCAAGATACATTTTTTGCACCAGAGGATGGTACTCAAAATAGACTTTTTCCTTGAGGGGAGCATAGAGAGCTCGAAAGCGGTGGGCGTCTTTATCTACCAGTATTTTTCGCTTTTCTTCTCTGGACTCGGAAGGAACCTCCAGGACCACGTCTCCTTTAGCCTTAGTCTGACAGGCAAGAACATAACCTTTTTTGATCTCATCCCTGGTCAAAAGACGGGTGGGTTCAACTTTTACCGCTCCTTTTTTCAAAATGAGGCGGCATTTTCCACAGATTCCATCGCCTCCACATACACTGTCAACGTATACCCCTGCCCGGGCAGCCGCCTCCAAAAGGGTCGTTTCTTGATCTACCTCGGCTGTTTTTCTGTCTGGCTCAAAAGTGATTTGAACTTTTTTCATGAAATCATCTTTTCGATTTTGTCCACAAAAGCCTTCTTGGGTACTACCCCGACCACCGTATCTACGGGTTTTCCACCTTTGAAGAATAAAACAGTAGGGATTGCCTTAACCTGATATTTTCCGGGTGTGATTGGGTTCTCATCAACATTAAGTTTCCCTACTTTGATTTTTCCTTCATACTCCTGGCTAATCTCTTCTACCACCGGTGCTATCATAGAGCAAGGTCCACACCACTGGGCCCAAAAATCAACCACTACGGGAAGATCTGAATTCAAGACTTCTTGGTCCCAGGTTTGATCTGTAAAAGTACTCTCTGACATATTCTCTCCTTTCTAACTGCTTTTCAATCCTAACAATGGATCTATTCTTGAGCTATGAAATCCCAGAGCTTTTCGTCGTTTCGAGCAAAAGAATCGGATGACTCTTCTCTTGCATTACAGAATTCCTCTGTCGTTCAAAATTCCAGGAGCCCAAGAGAGATTTGGCAGCCTACAACCTCTAATTTCAATGGTAGTAAACCTGGTTATTATGAACTTTAGTCCTTATTTCATGCTTTTTCTCTAAAGCCTCTAGATATTTGATTATCTCATTTCGGTGTAGTCCGAGAGACCGGGAAATGTCAACCAGTCTGAGAGGTCTTCTTTTGACCATGCTCAGTATCCTCTTCTCCACATCCACCTCCTGAGCTCTCTGGGTAGGTCTTTCAAATTCAGCAATAATCTCGCACTTCTCTCCTAACACCGTCTTCATATTCTCTAAGTCTTCTCGGCTTAGAGGCCCGGCAAACTCCTCTGCAGGAGGACGAACCACAGTATTCAATTGGATCCTTTCTAGATTCATCTTCCCAGTTACCCGGGCTACTCTTTCTATTTCCTCCGGAGAATCATTTATTCCTTTGACCAACACAATCTCTAACCATACCTTGCCACCAAAATCTTGAGAAAAAGTATCTATTCCGGCGATGACCTCCTCAATCTTCAGTGAGGGATGAGGGCGGTTTACCGTCTCGAAGATTCCCCCAGTTACCGTATCCAAAGAAGGGATCACTAAATCTGCCTCCATCAAGTCCTCGCGGACCCTGGCTTGGTAGAGTAGAGTGCCATTGGTCAGTATGGCTACAGGAATAGAGGTGAGCTTCTTGATCCGGCTAATCATCTTCCTGATTTCAGAATTTAAGGTGGGCTCGCCGGAACCGGAGAAGGTAACATAATCGATCCTTTTCCCTTGCCTAAGAACCTCTTCTATTTCCCTCAAGACACTGCCTGAAGCTACATGCTCCTTCCTCTGAATAGTCTTATTGGTTGTCCTTCCCAGCTGGCAATAGATACAGTCAAGACTACAGGTCTTGAAGGGAACTACATCTACCCCCAGAGAAAAACCCAGTCTTCTAGAAGGTACCGGTCCGAATATCTGAGCCATCCTAATATCTCTTTCTTTTCTTGATCCATATTCTTCATGATTCTCTTACCGAGATGAATGCGGACAAGGACCCTCCTTCTACCACGACCTTCCTTTTTTTTGAAAGGTTCTGATAAATGTTTCAATGGAGCGGTCATAGGTTCTCTCTACATCGTCAGGGAAGAAACAGGCGGGCAACTCACCCGACCTCCAATGATAGGTAATACATTCACAGCAGATTCCCTTCCTACTGCAGGGCTCATAACTGCAGTTGCATCTTTTCTTATTCTCCTCTATACTGCATTCTCGCATAGTCTATCCTCCCTGTTTCTTCTCAGTGAGAGGCAGCATCTCTCCTGAGGTCCAGCGCCATATACTATTTTCCTCAATCCCAGGGGCCCTCAAGTGAAGACTCAATAGATGAAGGAGTTGTTGTGGCCATTCAAATTGCCACGGAATAGGATACCAGAAGTACTGAGGATAGGCAAGACAATTGATTTGACAACCCTCTCCAGCTTTGGTAGTATAGCTAGAATTTTGTTTCTTGGAGGTGCCTGATGAAATCCTCCCGTCGAAGTCCTCGTAAGATCATATGGGTAGTCTTACCTATTGCCCTGATCCTAGTAGCTGCATGGTACATCCTTGGGCTCAAGGCCCGACCCCTCAAGAGAACAGAAATGATCATGGGGACCGTGGTTGAAATCACCGTTATTCCGCCTAACCAAGAGGCGATCGAGGAAGCGTTCGATGCCATAAAAGAAGTGGACCAGCTGATGAGCACCTACAAACCGGAGAGTGAGGTTTCCATTCTCAACCGGCAAGGACAGAATCACGTCTCTCTCCAAACTTCTCGGATCATCCAGGAAGCTATCAAATTTTCTGAGGCTACCAACGGAGCTTTTGACATCACCTGTCGCCCTCTCATTAACCTATGGAAGAGGGCAAAGAAAGAAGAGAAAATCCCCACCTTAAAGGAAATTGAGGAGGCGAGGAGCCTGGTTAGCTACAAAAAGATAATCCTCCAAGGCGATCTGGTGAAGTTCCAGGAACCCGGGATGCAGATTGACCTGGGAGGCATCGCCAAAGGTTGGGCCGTTGATAAGGCCATCCAGGCACTAAAGAGACGGGGAGTGAGAGCAGCCCTGGTCAATGCCGGGGGAGATCTCTTTGCTCTGGGAAAAAGAGGTCTCTGGAAAAAGTGGGATGTAGGTATTCAGAACCCTCGCGATGAGGAGAAGATCTTAAGCACCATAGAGGTTAGCCATAGAGGTGTAGCCACCTCCGGCGATTATAGAAGATACTTCACTCTGGAGGGAAGACGCTTTTCCCACATTGTCGATCCAAGAACAGGCGAGACCGTAGAGGACGTGCCTATGAGTGTTACTGTGGTTGCTCCTGATGCTACCACCGCAGATGCTCTAGCCACAGGAATTTTCGTTCTGGGCCCGAAAGAAGGAATGAGACTTATAGAGAGTCTTCCCGGGATAGAGGGCCTGATTGTAAGTGAGGGAATGCAGATGGATACTTCCAGCGGATGGAGCAAATTCTAAAAATGATGATGAGACTCAAGACTTTTCGGCAGGGTATCCATCCTGCCTATAAGAAATCCAGCACTCAAGATGAGAAGATACGCAGGATCTCTCCTCCCAGGGAGGTGATTCTCCCTCTTCAACAACATATTGGTGCACCTTGCCAGAGCCTGGTAAAGAAGGGTGACGAGGTGAGAAAGGGGGACAGGATTGCTGAAGCAGAATCCTTTGTTTCTGCTCCTATCCATGCCAGCATCTCTGGCAAAGTTACCGCTGTTGAGTTAGGTCCCCATCCTGTCGTAGGAAAGTTCAAGTCTATCTCTATCCGGGGAGAAGGGGCTGAGGAGGACTGGGAGGGTTTAGATGAGAAGAATATAGACCTCTCACAGCTGGATCCTCAGGAGATCCGGGATCGTGTCAAAGAGGCTGGAATAGTGGGTCTTGGGGGAGCTACCTTTCCTACCCATGTCAAACTTACCCCTCCCAAGGAAAAACCCGTTGATACAGTTATTCTCAATGGGTGTGAATGCGAACCTTATTTGACAGGGGATTATAGGTTGATGCTGGAGGAGCCCGACAAGTGTCTATTTGGACTCAAGGCTACTATTAGAGCTGTCGGTGCCGAGAGAGGATATGTGGCCATTGAAAACAACAAGATGGACGCTGTTGCTCTCTTTCAAGACAAAGTAGCAGGTGATGACAACGTGGAGGTTGTCGCTCTAAGAACCAAGTATCCCCAGGGCGGCGAGAAGATGCTGGTGAAGGCCATTTTGAACCGGGAAGTTCCCTCTGAGGGTATTCCTCTTGATGTAGGGGTGGTGGTGAGCAATGTGGGTACTGCCGTTGCCATCACCGAATGCCTGACTTTGAATAAGCCGTTGATCGAGCGAGTTGTCACGGTATCAGGTTCTATGGTACGAAAGCCTGCCAATTTGCTTGTTCCCCTGGGAACTCCTTTCGCCACTTTTCTGGAGGAATGCGATGTAGATGTTGATAAGGCGGATCGGGTCATCATGGGAGGTCCCATGATGGGTATCAGTCAGTCTACCCTCCAGGTTCCAGTGGTCAAGGGAACCACAGCCATCCTGGTTTTGAGGGAAGAAGAAGTGATGGTTCCTCTTGAAGATGCCTGTATCAGGTGCGCCCGATGCGTTGATCATTGTCCACTATCTCTTGTTCCCGCAGAGTTAGCTCGCCTGGCAAAGAATAGCAAATGGGAAAGATTAAGAGATTATCACATTGTGGACTGTATGGAGTGCGGATGCTGCGCCTACGTCTGTCCAGCCAGAATACCTATTGTTCAACTGATAAAATTGGGCAAGGTCCAGCTACAAACCATGGATTCCAAATGAGTGAAAAGAAAAGTAACCAGAAAGGCGAAAAATCCTCCCCTGAGAAAGCATTGGTGAGGGAAAAGAAGACCCCTGCGGCGGAAGGGAAAATTCTCACTGTTGCCGCAGCTCCTCACATTGGAGTAGCCAGAACTGTGCCTGATGTGATGTGGGGAGTGGTCATCTC